>DATAHE010000221.1:0-2100 GCA_036263355.1 Steroidobacteraceae bacterium
TCCACGCATTCGCATCATCGGTGTTGAGCCGGAAGATGCCGATGCCATGTATCAATCCTTGAAGGAACGCAAACGCGTCACGCTGGATCGCGTCGGTATCTTTGCTGATGGTGTTGCGGTACGCAGAGTCGGCGAAGAAACCTTTCGCATGGCGCAACAGTTTATCGATGAAATGATTCTGGTGAACACCGATGAAATCTGCGCGGCCATTCAGGATATTTTTGAAGACACTCGCACGGTAGTAGAACCCGCAGGAGCGTTGTCTGTTGCAGGCATCAAGAAGTATCTGGCCCGCGAAGGATTAAAAGATAAAACCGTGGTGGGCATCAATTGCGGCGCGAACATGAATTTCGATCGTCTGCGGCATGTCGCTGAACGCGCGGATATTGGCGCGCAACGCGAAGCATTATTTGCGGTGGAGATTCCTGAACAACCCGGCAGCTTTCTGAAGTTCTGCGAAACCCTGGGACAACGCAACATCACTGAATTCAACTATCGTTTCAGCAGCAGCTCCAGCGCTACTATTTTTGTTGGCGTAGGACTGAACGATGGTCGTAAAGAACGTCAGCAGATTTTGCAGACATTGAAAGATGGTGGCTATAACGTTGTGGACATGACCGACAACGAAATGGCCAAACTGCATGTGCGCTTCATGGTGGGTGGACATGCACAGGGCGCGGATAATGAACGTTTATTGCGTTTCGAGTTTCCGGAAAGACCGGGTGCGCTGCTCAAGTTCCTGAAAGCCGTTGGTACGCAATGGAACATCAGCCTGTTCCATTATCGCAATCATGGCTCGGACTATGGTCGTGTACTTGCTGGCATTCAGGTACCTTCCGCTCAGCATGAAGATTTGCTGTTGCATCTGAAGGAACTGAAATACCCGTACGTGGATGAGACCGCGAATCCAGCTTACAAACTGTTTCTTGGCAGTTAACGCTTGATCGCAGCGAGCGCGTCTTCATATTCGCGCACAAATTCCTGACGATCCGTCATCTTTTCGATGTAGGGTCGAACCGTGAGCAGCAATGGTCGTGCTTCGTCAATGCGTTTGGCAGCAACCAGTGCAATACCCAGCACCGCATCGGCACGATGTGTAAACGGATTATCCGCGCCGTAAATAGAGATAAATGTTTCGCGCGCCTTCTGCTGTATGTCGATAGCTTCTTCCGGCTTGTGCAAACGAATAAGTATGCGCGCCAATACCATTTTCGCTGCCGCGACGTAGACGTTGTCGTCCTTCAATGTTCGTCCATAAATACCGAGCGCTGTTCTTACCTGCTTCTCCGCCGCAGCATAATTGCCTCGCATAAACTCCAGTATGCTGAAGCTCACTCGTGTGTAGCCAACATTCATGTGTTGCTCACCATAGAGTTTTATTTTTGCGGCAAGTGCCTCGTCCAGCAAGGCTTGTGCACTGGTGTAATCTCCCTTGCGAGTAAGGAACACACCATAGGCTTCTATCGCACCCACAGTATCCGGATGCATTGAACCCAGCACCTGACGTTTTTTCGTCAGCGATTCAAGAAACAGTGGCTGCGCTTCGCTGAACTTTCCCTGGCCAGCCAGCACCGAAGCAAATTCATTGCGTGCCTGCACCACCAGTGGATCATCGTTCCCCAATATCGGCGTTAATGTGGCCAGACCAGATCGATACAGTTGTTCGGCTTCGGCATCCTGATATTCATAGGACTTTACCAGCGCCAGAGAAATCAGCGCATTGCCTTTCTCGACGCTGTTGAATTGACCATGACTGTCCAGCAACGACAATGCACGCTTGATGTAATCCTCACCTTCGCTGTAGTTGCCCAGATTGGTCGTCGCCTCTCCTATTACACGCAAAGGTGTAGCAAGCTCCACCGCATCGTTGCCCAATAGATTGCGTTGAATATTCATGGCACGGTTGGCCAGTGTCATCGCATCGGTGTGATTCGCCTGGGAAATCCTGGCCTGTGCCAGATGCACCAGGACATTGGCCACGTCGAGATTGTTTTCACCCGACTGTGCAATATGTACAGCCAGTGATTTTTCCAGCGCGGTTGATGCTTCGTCGTTGATGCCCAGACTGCCATACACCTGGCCCATGGTATCGAGCATGGT
>DATAHE010000222.1:0-7062 GCA_036263355.1 Steroidobacteraceae bacterium
CCATCGGTCTTCGCGTCATGCTTGAGTGCATCAAGCGACTTGAAGTCGGCATAGAAGGTTGTTGGAGCGGCGGGTGCGGTCATGACGTTAGATCACGATCAGCTCGGCGCGTAATGCACCGGCTTGCTTCAATGCTTCCAAAATGGCAACCAGGTCAGCAGGTGTTGCACCCACTTGATTGACAGCACGCACGATGGAATCAAGATCCACACCGGGCTTGAACACAAACATGCGTGCTTCTGGTTGATCGACCTTTACTTCGCTACGCTGTGTCGTAACAGTGGTCGCATTACGTGATAGCGGACCGGGTTGCGATACATCACTGCGTTCAGTAATGCTGACTGTTAATGAGCCATGCGATACCGCTGCGGGCATCACGCGTACTCGCGAGCCGATGACAATCGTGCCAGTACGTGAATTGATAATGACACGCGCAGGCGCTTCGCCGGGTTCTACTTCAAGTGATTCAAGCACCGAGAGATATGAAATCCGTTGACTGACATCCGTTGGTGCCGCGACCTTGATGGTCACTGAGTCCAGCGCTTGTGCAGTACCTTCGCCTAATACCTTGTTGATGCCTTCGACTAAACGAGAGGCAGTAGTGAAATCGGGTGTATTGAGATTGAGAGAAACGTAAGGCGTAGAAGCAAAGTTACTTGGCACTTCGCGCTCTACCGTTGCGCCGCTGGGAATGCTGCCAGAGCTCGGCACATTCACTGTCAGACGCGAACCATCTTTACCGGCAACACCGAAGCCACTGACGACCATGTTACCTTGTGCAATGGCATACACTTCGCCATCAATACCGCGCATGGGTGTCATCAACAGCACGCCACCACGTAAGCTTTGTGCATTGCCAATTGAAGACACTGTCACATCAACATGCTGTCCGGATTTGGTGAACGGTGGCAGCTCTGCGATGACCGTTACCGCAGCCACATTTTTAAGCTGTGGATTTACATCAGCAGGAATGGTGACACCAAACTTGCTAAGCATGTTGCGAATGCTTTGAATGGTAAATGGAGCCTGTGAGGTTTGATCACCTGTGCCATCCAGACCAACCACCAGGCCATAACCCACCAGTTGATTGGTACGTACGCCCGCAACGGAAGCGAGGTCTTTCACACGCTCGGCTTGAGCGGAATTGCTGAAAGCGCAGACCATAGCAACTGTCGTCAGAGCAAACGTACCCGTCATTCCCGCGAAGGCGGGAATCCAGTTAAATAGATTTCTGATAACTTTAATGTCTTTCATATGAAAAGCCTGATGACTGGATTCCCGCCTTCGCGGGAATGACGCGGTGGGAATTTTGTTGATTGAGCCATTCATCATGCACCTGTTCAATATATTCATGAGCAACTCAGAATGGTGTCAGCGGTGAATCGAAGAATCTCGATAACCAGCCCTTGGCATTGGCATCTGCCAATGCACCTTGGCCACCATATGAAATGGTGGCATTAGCAACTTTCGTCGACACAATGGTGTTATCGGGCTGAATATCTGCCTGACGCACCATGCCCTGAATGCGCACATATTCCTGACCTTGATTCAACTGCAGCCACTTCTGACCGCGTATTAACAGATTGCCGTTTGAATAACGCTTGGCAACCGTAACGGTAATATCACCGGCCAGCGTATTACTTTGTGCGCTGTTGCCTTCGCCAGTGAATCCACTGCTGTCATCCATGCCAGCAGACAAAGGATTGGTGCCATGAATCGTCGGTGCACGGCCAAAGATATTGCTGACACCAATGGAAGCATTCGTCGCCTTCTTGGTGTTAGTGCTGGATTTCTTCGACGCGGTAGTGCTTTCCACCAGATGAATCGTCAGGATGTCACCAATTCGTCCAGCAATGGGGTTTTCGAATAGTGCGACATCGCGATTAGCTTGATAGATGCCGCCAGTGACGGGGCGTGTTTCGGGCGCTTCATCGGGATACACCGCTGCGTAGTCCTGCGGATGGTCATTCACCATTGAACAAGCACTCAGCATCAACATCAGGCTTGTGGTGACAAGTCTGCGGATACTGAAGTGATCAATCATGCGAACTAACTTGTTCATGTCGTTACTCTGTCAACGCGGGCTAATTAGAGATTCTGACTGACGAATTGCAGCATCTGGTCAGTCGTCGAGATGGCTTTGGTGTTCATCTCATATGCACGCTGCGTTTCAATCATGTTCACCATTTCTTCCACCACGTTGACATTGGAAGATTCTATTGAGCCTTGCTGCAAGGTACCAAGACCACTGAGGCCCGGTGTGCCGGTCTGTGCAGTACCGCTTGCTGCAGAAGCCATCAGCAAATTTTCGCCATGCGGTTGCAAACCTGCAGGATTAACAAAATCTGCTAACTGCAAGGTACCCACTGTCGTGGGCGCAGAAGCGCCCGCCAGTGTTGCGCTCACCGTACCATCGCTACCAATGCTGACGCTTTGCGCGCCAGGCGGAATGGTGATGCTGGGTTGAATGGGATAGCCGCTCGCGGTTACAAGTTGCCCTTGCGAATTCAATTGCAAGCTACCATCACGTGTATAACCAATGCTGCCATCGGGCAATGTCACTTGCAAAAACCCACGACCTGCAATCGCGACATCCAGTGAATTGCCGGTTTGATTAAAGCTGCCCTGTGTAAAAACTTTTTCTGTCGCGACGACACGCACGCCGGTGCCAAGAGACAAGCCCGATGGTGCTTCGGTGGTTTGCGATGTCGACGCACCGACCTGTCGCAGGTTCTGGTACATCAGGTCTTCGAACACCGCGCGACCTTTCTTGAAGCCCGTGGTGTTAACGTTGGCCAGGTTATTGGCAACCACAGCCATCTGTGTTTGCTGTGCATCCAGTCCAGTCTTTGCGGCCCAAAGTGCAGTATTCATATCAACCTCTGTTCAAAATCTTTCAAATCAATATCGATGCGGTGTTCGCTACGAACAACTATGAGAGACCCAGCAACTTTGCCGTGATCTGTGCGTTCTCGTCCGTGTTCTTCATTGCCTTCACCTGCAAATCAAATCGCCTTGCGAGCTCAATCATTTGCACCATGGCATCTGCTACATTCACATTGCTGGATTCGAGCACACCCGAAGCCAGTGATACCGTTGCATCACTTTCCGCGGGTGCGTTATTGCTGGTACGAAACAATCCATCTTCGCCACGTTGCAGGCTGGTGCTCGGTGGGTTCACCAGCTTGATTCGTGTGATGGCCGCCATCGTTTCGGCTTTCTGGCCGACTGGCACAATGGAGATGGTGCCGTCACGACCAACATTGATCGCGCTATACGGTGGTACGCTGATCGGACCGTTATCACCCAGCACTGGATGCCCAGTTGCGGTTTGCAATAACCCATTTACATCTACATGCAGATTGCCAGCACGTGTATAGGCTTCACGACCATCACGACCTTGTACTGCAATCCAGCCATCACCTTGCACCGCCACATCCAGTTCTTGTCCAGTTTGTGCCAGCGAACCGGTGGTGCCATCCCAACCAACAGTGGCATCAGTGGAGTAAACACGCGATGCATAACCGGGACCTTGCACTGCGCGGCTTTGAAAAGCAGAGAGATCCGCTTTAAAGCCATTGGTGCTGGCATTCGCCAAATTGTGGTTGTTAGCCGTTTGTGCCAACAACGTTTCCTTGGCACCCGACATTGCAACGTAAAGTGAACGATCCATGATGGTTTACCTGGATAATTTATAGATGGAGCGCTTCGCTTAACGCGCCATATCGATGATGGTTTGAGTGATGTTTCGTTCGGTCGAAATCATCTGCGCATTGGATTGATAGTTGCGCTGTGCAACGATCATGTTCACCAGCTGCTTGGTGATGTCGACATTCGATGCTTCCAGCGCGCCCGATTGCAACTGACCGAACCCTGCGCTACCTGCACTGCCATTGATGGGCTGGCCGGAAGAAAATGTTTCGGCCCATGTTGTGCCGTCAAGCTTTTGCAACCCTTGATTGTTCGGGAAGGTGACCAATGCAACTTGGCCCAGTGGACGTGATTGACCGTTGGTAAAGTTGGCCTGCACCACACCAGAATTATCGACAGAGATGCCTGTTAATTGTCCAGCGGTATAGCCATTCTGCGTGATGGCAGTGGTACCAAAGGCATTGCCATACTGTGATGTTTGCGAGAAGTCGAAGTTGACATTCAATGCAGCGGCACCAGTGGCGGGCGTGTAACTACCGAAGTTCACCTGGCCCAGTGCTGGTGTCGTCAACACACCTGCATTCGAATAACCCAACCCCTGCGCCCCACCCACTGCGGTGCCGTCAATATACAGTCGCGTGTCCCATTGATTGGCTGTTGCAGTCTTTACAAAGTACAACGTACCCGTGTGTGCGGCGCCCAACGAGTCATACATGGTCAGCGAGGTGCTGTTGTTGTAGCTGGTGGCATCGGTAGGATTAAAGACACCATTTACTGGCGGCGTTGCATTGGCGGGCAGATTGAAAATGGTTTGTGCAGTGGTTGTCGCGCTCGGAGCGCTTTGTCCGGTGTTCAACTGCAGATCGGTCAAAGTACTGGTGTTGAAGCCACCATTGTTCAATGCAGGATAAACCTGCAAGCGTTGACCGGCATCGTTGATAACGAGGCCGCTGGCATCGGCCTTGAAAGCACCTGCGCGTGTGTACTGCAACGCGCCGCCGCTGCTGATAGCGAAGAAGCCTGCGCCATTGACTGCCAGATCAAGACTGCTGGTGGTGTTCTGGATATTGCCCTGAGAGAACTGCTGCGAGATGGAAGCAACACGCACGCCGTTGCCTGCCTGCAATGAAGATACACCTTGCAATGAACTGGAAAACAGTTCCGCAAACTCGGTGCGTGATCCTTTAAAGCCCGTGGTTTCCGCGTTGGCAATATTGTTTGCTGTTACGTCCAGGTCAGTCTGTGCGGCTGAAAGTCCGCTGAGTGCTATACCAAATGCCATGTTCGTCTCCGGTTAATAACTTATTAAAAATTCAAACCAAACAATCAATTCGCCAGTCAGTGACTAAAAGACCTGTCGCACATCCGCTAGCGTGACAGTGCCGAGTGAATCAGTATTCAATTGCAGATCATTCGTAGAAGGATCAATCGTGACGCTGTCAATACGATTGGCTAACAATGTGGTCGCGGCGACAGGCTTGCCTGCCACGGTGGCGGCAGCGGTAAATTCATACTTGCCATCTTTCACTGCGTTGCCAGCATCATCAGTGCCATCCCAGGTGAAATATGAAAGACCAGCTTGAGCAGGCACAGAAAGGTGCTTCACAACCTGCCCGCTGCCATCGGTAACTGTCACATTGACGTTAGATGCCTTGCTCGGCGTATCAATGGCGCCAACCACTTTGTCACCTGCCATCATTGGGATCGACTTGCCTTGAACCAGCACAGTATGTCCAACCAGCGAAGTAGCACTGACAGCCTGTGAACTCTTCAACTGATTCAGTAATGATGAGATGGAAGAGTTCATCTGCTGCACGCCGGATACGGTAGAGAACTGCGCCAGCTGCGCAACAAACTGTGTGGAGTCTTGCGGTTGCGTCGGATCCTGATACTTCAACTGCGTGGTCATCAGCTGAATGAAATCATTGATACCCAGACTCGACATCGAATTGGCGGCAATATTACTTGTCGCATTCGGAGTCGAATTCGACTGGGTGTTGTTGACGTTATTGACGGTCATGTTGGTTACTCTTTAAAAATTTGATTACAGTTGATCTGTTACTGACCCAGCTTCAAAGTAGCGAGCATCAGATCTTTCGAGGTGTTCATCACTTCAACATTGTTCTGGTATGAACGTGATGCAGAAATCATGTCGGCCATTTCTTCCACCACGTTCACATTGGATGCATACACATAGCCTTCTGAATTGGCCATGGGGTTTCCCGGTTCATAACGCGCCTGGACCTTGTCCTGGCTTTGCGCAATGCCCAGCACCTTGACTGCAGTGCTCGCGCCAGCTTGAGCAGCGCCCGCGTGGACATTGGCTGCTGATTGAACCGCCTTGAATACTGGATGGCGCGCTTTATAAGCAGCGCCTGCAGTAGTGCTGACGCTATCTGCATTCGCAAGATTGCTGGCGGTGGTATTCAAGCGCACGGTTTGCGCGCTCATTCCGGAACCTGCGATATCAAAGATATTGAATGAAGGCATGATGATGACTCGTTAACTTAGGTGCTGTGCTTGCCGATCCAATTACTGACCTGTTATCGCGGTAAGCAGGTTGCGAAACTTGGCATTGACGAAGGTCAATGTTGCTTGATAACGCACTGCATTCTGCGCAAAGTTCGCCTGTTCCATTTGCGAATCCACCGTGTTGCCATCCAGTGAAGAAGCATTCGGTACGCGATACTTCAGTTGCGCTGTCAATGCATCACCAGGTTGATTCAATGGGATATGACCCGCAGTGGTCGTTGCCATCGGCAACGATGCAGAGCTAGAACCGGTTGCTGCAAGCGCCGACTTGAAGTCCACATCCCGCGCCTTGTAATTTGGCGTATCTGCATTGGCGAGATTCGCAGCCAGCACTTCACTGCGCCGTGCACTTAATTTAAGTGCCTGCGGGTGAATGCCGAGATAATTGTCCAAGGGCAGCGCCATAACGCCTCCGTCAAAAAACTGTCTGTGCACAAGCAAAGCAAGCTGCATGCCAGCGTATGGAATTCAGGTTTTATGCGGGTTTGATGGGTGATGATTAGCGAAAAACTGCGTCATGGTTCGCAGAGGCCTGGCAATGAATTGCCACTTGGCGGCGGTATTTGTTTGTCAGCTTCCGCTTATCGGCGTGTTGTGTTGATGAATAACTGTCGCGTTGTATTTATCTGTCGCTGACAAAGCGAGACATACTTCTCACTATTGATCGACAACATTCTCTACGTCATCGCGTTTAGAACCACCCAACACCATCGGTATCGCTATAAGTCATTCCCGCGAAGGCGGAATCCAGTCGAACAAGTTTCGTTCAGGTGAATATGCAGAACACTTTGAATTAAGGAACCCTTCGACAAGCTCAGGGTGAACGGGTGTTCTTGTTTTAAACGTGCGCTTCTTAACTAATGAATAACTAGGCGTTCC
>DATAHE010000223.1:0-2304 GCA_036263355.1 Steroidobacteraceae bacterium
AGCAACTTCATCCGCACTTGCCTTTGGTAGCTACACGCCGGGCGCTGGCGCGCTGACCGGTTCTACTGCTGTGAACGTGAAATGCACCAATGGCACCGCGTTTACGGTTGCGCTGAACGCGGGCACGACTACTGGTGGTGCCATCACCCAGCGTTTGATGGCCAATGGCGCTAACACGTTGCAATACAACCTGTTCACCACAACTGCCTACACGACGGTATTCGGCGATAGCACTGGCGGCAGCGCCACTCAGGCTGGCACCGGCTCTGGCCTGGGCAGCGCAGTCGCTGTCAATGTATATGGCCAATTGCCTGACAATGCGACTAACCAGAATGCGGTGCCTGGCAATTATTCCGATACCGTTACTGCAACCATTACTTACTAAGCTCTACGAGCGTTGATTGTTATTGAAGGGCTGATGCGTTGATGAAAGCTGCTGTATTGATGAACACACTGGTACGGTGGCTGCTTGGTGCAATGATCGGTATCACGGTGGCGGGTAACGCCACCGCTGGTACCTTCAGTATCTCGCCATTGCGCATAGAACTGGACAAAAAACAAAACATCGGCGTACTCACGATTCATAACGATGAAGATGCGCCGCTGCTGATTCAGGCACAGATTGTTGCCTGGTCACAGCAGAACAACGAAGAAATCTATTCACTCAGCAAGGATCTGCTGGTAACACCGCCGGTGATTCAACTGGCTCCAAAATCAGATCAGATCGTGCGTGTTGCACTTCGTCATGTGGAACTCAACAACTCTGAACTGCACTATCGATTGATACTGAACGAAGTGCCTCCTGAGAAGCGCGATAATTTCAATGGATTGAGTGTGGCGCTGCGTATGAGTATTCCCATCTTCATCAAGCCCGGTGCGGTAAGCCCGGATATGAAATGGACAACAACATGGACCGCGGATGGCAGCATGAATGTGGAAGCCTACAACGCAGGCACTGCACATCTGCAGGTCACAGACTTCGAATTACAGTTTGGCCCAATGGATAACTCGCCTGAAAAACTGCGCGTGAATCCCAGTCGCTATGTATTGCCCGGATCACGTATCAAATGGACGGTGAAACCACCTGCCACTGTTGATCACAATGCTGCCATCACTATTCATGGCTATAGCGATCAGGGTGAGTTCCGCGTTGCAACCAGCAATGCAGATGTTCACTAACAGCACGTCAGTATGCGCTCACGATATTCCATTGTTGCGCAGTGCCTCGTTGGGTTTGGCTTCATAGTTATGTTGAGTGTTGCCATAGCGAACAAAGCTGATGCGCAGACTCCTTCGTTCAATGAAGCCGTGCTGGAAGTAGAAATCAATAATCAATCCTCGCCAGAAAACCTGGTGGTGTTGCGCGATGATGCGGGTGGATTCTGGCTGGAAGAAAGTGATCTGGCACGCCTGCGATTCAAGACTCCAAAAGCAACTCCACAAATTTACGATGGCCGTCGTTACTACTCGCTGTCCGCAATGAAAGCGGAAGTGCAGTTTGATGAAGCGAAACAACATCTCACGCTGAATGCACCGGCAGATGCCTTCGTTCCAGTTGAATTGACGGCGGAAGCACGCAATGTCCCGCAGCTGACGCCTTCTGCCAACGGCGCTTTTCTTAACTATCAATTGTCCGCACAGCACATTACCGATAGCACACTAAGCGGCGCATTTACCGAACTTGGCATCTTTACAAAAGCAGGCGTGCTGACCAACAGTTCGGTGGTGCGTTCGCAATCAGGCACTGGTCAGCCACGCACTACGCAATGGGTGCGGCTGGATACCGCCTTTACACATGACTTTCCATCGCGTATCGAACGTCTCACCATCGGCGACACGATTACCAACGCTGGAACCTGGGGCAGTGCGGTACGTATGGGCGGCATCAGTTGGGGCAAGGACTTTTCGCTAAGACCTGATCTGATTACCACGCCATTGCTCAGCGCGACAGGCACTGCGGTGGTTCCATCGACGGTGGATGTGTTCGTCAATAATCAAAAAGTAACATCACAGCAACTGCCGCCCGGTCCATTTATTATTGACCGATTGCCTGCGATTACTGGTAGTGGGCAGATCAGCATGGTGGTGCGCGATGCATTGGGACGTGAACAAGTATTGACGCAATCCTTCTATTCCAGTTTGAACTTGCTGGCTACTGGTTTAAGCCAGTATCAAATCAATATTGGCCGCATACGTAACAACTATGCGATCAGTAGCAATGACTACGGTGATTGGGTTGCCGAAGGTACTTATCGTTACGGCATTAATTCATCATTAACGATTGAAGGGCATGCCGAAGCATTA
>DATAHE010000224.1:0-3486 GCA_036263355.1 Steroidobacteraceae bacterium
GTGTGGGTATGTGGTCCCGATGGCAGCAACACCTATGCCAGTGAATCTTTCCTGCGGTTGATCGGCATGACGCAGCAACAATGTGCTGGTTATGGATGGGGCAAGGCGCTTCATCCTGATGATCTGGAGCCCACTATCGCAGCATGGCGTGAATGTGTGCGATCAGGCAGTAACTGGTACCGTGAACATCGTGTACTTGGCAAGGATGGTTTCTATCATCCCGTGCTTGCGCAAGGTGTGCCGATGCGCGATGACAATGGCAATATCACCGGCTGGGCAGGCATCAATCTTGATATCAGTCCGCTAAAGAAAACCGAAGCTGCATTACGCGAAGCAGACCGTCGCAAGGATGAGTTTCTCGCCACGCTCGCGCACGAGCTGCGCAATCCGCTGGGCCCTATTTCACATGCAGTGACCATACTCACTGCGCCATTGGTAACGCCAACGCAACAACAATGGGCACGCGATGTGATAACGCGGCAGATGAAGCATATGACCTTGCTGCTGGATGATCTGCTGGATGTTTCCCGCATAACGCGTGGTCGCCTGGAATTGAAAAAAGAGGATGTCGATCTGCAATCGCTGGTGTACACCGCCATCGAGACAGCACGTCCATTGATCACCAGCAAACACCACACGCTGAATACTTTTCTGCCAGCGCAGCCAGTGATATTGAATGTTGATCCACTGCGAATGGGTCAGGCCATCACCAATCTGCTGACCAATGCGGCGAAGTATACCGATGTCGGTGGTGACATCGCATTGACGGCGGACATCGGTGCGGATGAGCTCACCATTGCGGTGAAGGACAATGGCATTGGCATGTCAGCATCAGTGATACCCAATGTGTTTGAAATGTTTTCCCAGGTCGAAAGTGCGCTCGATCGCTCGCAGGGCGGATTGGGTATTGGATTGGCCTTAGTGAAAGGGATGGTGCAGTTGCACGGTGGCAGAATCGAAGCAACCAGTGGCGGACCGGGACTGGGAAGCTGCTTTACCATTCACCTGCCGTACTCATGCGTAGTAACGGATAGCAACGTGATGCAACCATCGTCGACCGATGCATCAGCCAAGTTATCGCCCGCTCGAATACTGGTGGTGGATGACAATCTGGATGCAGCTCAGTGTCTGGCGTTCATGCTGGAGTTATCCGGCCACAATGTCGTGATAGCGCGCAGCGGGCAACAGGCCATTACCATTGCCGCCAGTGAGCAACCGCATATCGTTATTCTCGACATTGGCATGCCAGAGATGAATGGCTATGAAGTGGCGCAACACATTCGGCAACAGTCATGGGGCAAACAAATGATCCTGGTGGCCGTGAGCGGCTGGGGACAGAGTGAAGACAAGGAACGCGCCAGAGTCGCTGGATTCAATCAGCACTTTACTAAACCGGTAAACTCCGATGACCTTGAGCAATGGTTAGCGAGCAATCACGCCATACCAACGTCAGCGACTTCGGAACCACCATCAAGCTCTTCCTCTGCATCAGCTCACGATGCCGCGGTTGGACCCACTATGTAGTATCTCTGCGTTTTGCTGCTCAAAGTGTTGGCTGGCACGCGTATAAATAGAGATGGATGAAGACGTCACAACACCTGTAAGCCGCATCCGACACTGCTGCTGCATCTCGGCCTAATTCTTAACGGTAGCGCAGTCGCAATAATCGTTGCCCTTATCCAGCGGGGCTAATCCATTGATCACCCACTATCCGATCCTGAATACAGAACATAGCCCACTTCAGCTTTCGCAGCGTTGAGTCAGCACATGTCATATCAACTCCGCGAAGGCCTTCCCTATCCGATCGGCGCAGCGTGGGATGGAAAAGGAACCAACTTTTCATTGTTCACTGCCAATGCCACCAAGGTTGAACTATGCCTGTTCGACAGCAATGGTGAACGTGAGCTGGAAAGAATTGAATTGCCAGAATTCACCGATGAGATATGGCATGGCTATCTCACTGGCGTGCACCCGGGTACAGTGTATGGCTATCGGGTACATGGACCTTATGAACCCATGCAGGGCTTCAGATTCAATCCAAATAAATTGTTGCTCGACCCTTATGCACGTGAGTTTGTCGGTGAACTGAAATGGGATCCTGCATGCTTCGGTTATACGCTGGGCGATAAACAGGGTGACTTGAGTTTTGATACGCGCGACAGCGCTGCCTTTGTACCGAAGAGCGTGGTGGTTGATCCGGGCTTCGACTGGCGTCACATCGGCAAACCATTGGTGCCGTGGGATCGGACAGTGATCTACGAAGCACATGTCCGCGGCTTTACCAAGCTGCATCCCGATGTGTATGCAGAAGAGCGTGGCACCTTTGCCGGTATGTGTGCCCCCAGTGTATTGAAGTACATCAAATCACTGGGCATTACCTCCGTTTAATTGATGCCCGTGCATGCTTTTATCAACGATCAGCACTTGCTGGATCAGGGGCTGACCAATTACTGGGGCTATAACTCCATTGCCTTCTTTGCACTCGATCCGCGTTACTGCTCCAACCCCATGCGTGGCGTGCAGGAATTCAAGGAGATGGTGGCGCGTTATCACGATGCGGGCATCGAGATCATTCTGGATGTGGTTTACAACCACACCGCCGAAGGCAATGAATATGGACCAACACTCTGCTTCAAGGGAATTGACAACACCTCGTACTATCGATTGCTACCGGAAGCCAAGCGCTTCTATATCAACGATACTGGCACCGGCAACACGGTTAATCTGGTTCATCCACGCGTGATCCAGATGGTGACCGACAGTCTGCGCTACTGGGTGCAGGAAATGAATGTCGATGGCTTTCGTTTTGATCTCGGCACCATTCTCAGTCGTGAAGCCAACGGCTTTGACACACAAAGCGGATTCATGAAGGCCTGTTTGCAAGATCCCATCCTGAGCAAGGTCAAGTTGATTGCAGAACCTTGGGATTGCGGTCCCGGCGGTTATCAGGTGGGATTCTTTCCACCCGGCTGGGCAGAATGGAATGACAAGTATCGCGATACCGTACGTGATTTCTGGCGCGCACAAACCACTGCTGCTGCTTTATCACCGCGCTTATATGGCTCGGCTGACTTGTTCAATCGTCATGGACGCAGACCGTATTCCAGTATCAACTTCATCACGGCACATGACGGCTTCACGCTGAAAGATCTGGTGAGTTACAACGACCGGCATAATGACAGCAACAACGAAGGCAATAAGGATGGCAGCAGTGACAACCGTTCGTGGAACTGCGGTGCAGAAGGCGATACCGACAACAAGGATATTGTTGCGCTACGCCAGCGCCAGATGCGCAATATGCTGGCGACCTTGTTGCTATCACAGGGCACGCCAATGCTGCTGGCAGGTGATGAGTTTGCGCGAACACAACATGGCAATAACAATGGCTATTGCCAGGACAACGAACTGAGCTGGGTGGATTGGAAGCTTTGCGAGAGTAATGCCGCACAAGTGGACTATGTGCGTGCACTGACTCACCTGCGTGCT
>DATAHE010000225.1:0-7651 GCA_036263355.1 Steroidobacteraceae bacterium
CACCATTACGAGTAACAGGTGAGTGATTTCAGGGAAGTTTGAATTTGTAATTGCCAACGACAAGAAAGTCGAAGTTCCGGTCAGGTGCGATACCGCTTGATGCTTGAAACCCAAAAGCCCGACTGCATTAATAAAGCCCGCGTTAAAGGCCAGGAGAAAGCCGCCGACTTCAACCCACTTCGGCAGTTTGTTGATCATTGACTAATTCCAGGAGACGGACAAAAGATCGCAGCTGATTGATGATCGATACTACTCATCATGGTTTATAGTAACGTAAAGTACTGCGCCGAGTGAACACTCGTTACGTGATGATGCGTATCCAGGCACGCGTTAAGCACGTCTTAATGACAATTCTGCTTGCAGTATCTGGCTCATCAACACATCAAATCTTCTTTCCATTTCTGCAATCGGCGGCGCCTTGCTGCTATCCACCCACCAAGACATGACTTCGAAGAAGCCGCCTGTAAGATAGGATGACAGCCAATGACTCTTTGCAACCGGATGACCGTATTGTTTCAGCTCTGCCTCGATCAACTGACGCACCATCTCCTTGAACTTGATGGCAACGCGATGACCACCTCGCCGGCCAATGATCGTTTTAAACACCGCGCGCTGCTCTGCAATATGCTCCAGCAAGCCACGCAGAAATGGAAATTCCTTTCTCCCGGATTCAGCGGCCGTGGAAAGTAGAAAGTTACGCAGAGTCTCCAGACTGTCGGCGAGCATGTCTTCCTTGCTCTGATAACGAAGGTAAAACGTCGATCGACCCACGTTGGCGCGGTCGCAGATTTCCCGAATGCTGATGTCATCCCAGCTTCGCGTTGACATCAACGCAAGCAGTGCGTCGCGCAGTGCAAGCTTGGTCTTCACCACTCTTCGATCAATCGATGCTGAACGTTTCGACATGCCTGGCGTTCCTGAACAAGTAGGAGGTTTTTGTCCATTAGTGAACTGTATTGATCACACCGGTGTGTGACTGCCGAGTATTTAATCAGATTATGGACACATGTCCACCAAGCCACATGAGACACGAACAATGGAAACTGACGCGCAATACTCTTCATCGACGTCAACTTATATTAATGATATCGAAGCACACTGGTTTCCCGAGATGATCCTTCGCTGGGGATTCTATCCGCTGGCACTGGCTGCGACGCTTAGCTACATTATTTTCGAAGTACACGGGCACTTTGGCACCCTCGGCAGCGCGTATCCCACATATCTGGGCGTGCTTATTCTCCTCATGGTCGGCCTGGAACGCTTACACCCACTGCGTCGCGAATGGGGAATGACAACAAGAAAGTTCCTGATTCGCGATCTGCCCATGCTGGTGATCAATGGCGCTGCAATCGGACTCACATCCTGGTTGATCAACTGGTTGTCAGTTCATGCAGACGCAGAACCGTTAATCACATTACCGACGCCGTGGTGGTTGCAGGCATTCATCCTTCTGGTCGCGTTTGATTTCATGTGGTACTGGTTTCATCGCTTCAGTCACGAAGGCAAGGGTACGATTGGGAAGTGGCTATGGAAGGTACACGTACTACATCACCTGCCGGACGGAGTATATGTATTCATGCATCCTGCGGCACATCCGCTCAACGGCTTGGTAGTCAGAACATTGATGATGACGCCAACCATTCTGTTTGGTATCAGTCCAGAGGCGATTTTTGCTGCGGGTGTCATCAACGGCTTTCAGGGAATCGTCTCGCACTTCAATGTGGACTCGCGCGCAGGCTGGTTCAACTATCTGTTCATGGGTACTGAGTTGCATCGCTTTCATCATAGTGCCAACGTGGATGAAGCAAAAAATTATGCGGCGACATTCAGCTTCTGGGATAGATTGTTCGGCACCTATCGACTACCCGGCACTGCTCCAGAACATCTTGGCGTGAGTAATCGCAGTGACTATCCGGACGACAAGCAGTGGAGCAAGCTGATGACCTTACCGTTTACGCGTCAACCGTAACCGGGCGCATCGCCATTGAGGATGTCTAGTGCAGATGCTTTCATCAGCCGCAATTTGAACGTCTCAAACATAACAGCCCTCCCCTAACCGGGCTTGCCATCGACGCGCGGACGCCACAGGATTGGCGTGTAGATGTACAGATAAATTGCAAATGCAATGCTCCACAATACGGCGCTAAGCAGAATCATTGTTGAGTACTCCAACTTAAACAGTGCCATTGCGAAAACCCGCGTAAAGGCAGCGGCAGTCAGCATCAAGTACGCAACTGTAATGGCAGGATGCACAATCAACGGTCGGCCCGTGTGACCTAGTGATGCACGCGTCACAACAGCCACGATCATTGTTGATAACGCGCCAATCGTCAGCGCATGCAGCCAGAAGCTGCCTGCATATATTCCAAAGATCGCGAGTGCCTTCAGTACCAACCCGATGGGCAACCATGCATAAGCAACATGCAGTATCCAGATAATGGGATGCTTTAGTGTTCTGGCTGTTTTCCATTGCATCAGACGAATAACATGGAACACCGCAGCGCTCGCCGCCACCACTGCGGTTACTGGCTTCTCTGGCCACAACAGATCGCTTGCCGCCAGCAGAATCATTCCACTGATGGTGAATGTGCTGATCAGTGGGTGCGATGTCACCACAACGCCAGACTGCTTCAATCCGGAAGTGGTGAACGCCGGAATGATGCGGCCACCGATAACTGTCAACAGGATCAGTACCAGATTGATTCCAGACATGATGGCACGACGTGCCAGCGAGGGATCGTGCTGCATCAGTGCCCAGTGAAACCAGACATTACTGAGCCATAACAACAAAACAGCGAACAGCAATGGCGTATTGCGATTGCGGCTGCGTAACAACGGAATGCCGACCAATACCATCAACACAGGCAGAAACGCCAGATCAATAACGGCCACCACAACTGGCGGCCAGTTCGCCGCTGTAGCAATCATGATCCGCGCGGCCAGCCATATCGACGCCATCACAGCCAGAGGCGTACCAGCGTAACCTTTCTGCCCAGTCCAGCTTGGCACCGCTGTCAGCAGAAAGCCTGCTATCGCGCACGCAATGAATCCAAACAACATTTCGTGGGCATGCCAGAGTGTCGGCGGCCAGTCAGTACTCATCGACACGGACGCTGTGAAATTCAGTACCCACACCGGTATTAGAATCAGCGCAGCAACACCGGCAAGAAAGAAATGCGGCCTGAAGCCATAAGCCAGAATAGATTTCATGTGCTTAGTGTAGCCATGTACAAGTGCCGCCATGATCGCGAATACTACTTAAGAGGCCCACTCGTGCCAGACTGCTGGTTCGTGATCACACGATAGATAATGTTGCCCGTTACTTTCGGCGTGGCAGCATTCGCAACACAGTATTGTCACGTCTGATGTAATGATGATAAAGCGCCGCGACGGTGTGAATGCCGACTAAAAAGTAGCCAATGTTTCCAATCGTCTCGTGAACTTCTTCCAGCGTCTTTGCGAATGGCTTATCCGGCCCGATCAACGAAGGGAGGTGCATGCCGAAAAATGGAACTGCGTCGCCCTCTGCACTCAACATTAACCATCCAAGTATCGGCATGCCGAACATGAAAAGATACAGCGCTACATACATCAGCTTCGAAAGACCTGTCTGCCATGATGGTAATGGCGGATCAATTACCGGGTTCGGTGCAAGCATGCGGAACAACAGCCGCAGCCAGACCAGAAAGAACACACTGAGTCCCAGCATGTAATGCCATGTCTTCAGCGCCATGCGCATATCGCTACCACGGGGAAAGTTGCCGCGCAACTCAATGCACGCATAAACAGCAATCAGCAACACAAACATCAACCAGTGCATGCTGATTGACAGCAGACCATAACGAGCAGTGGTGTTCTTCCAGTTCATGATGAATCCCAGTGATGGTGTATCAGTGGCAATGCCTCAACCGACTGCTACATTAAGAGACTCAATCTCGCAACGGGATAAGGAAGACCCCCGACCCGATTACGGCTCTCGCTACTAGATGGATTGTCCTGCCGGGAAATTATTTTTATCGCCACTAATTAGCGAGCATTGAAATAGAGTGCAACCACTGCTCGACCAACACTGGCCATTGACTGATTGGCTTGTTTTTGAGCCACATACCAAAGGCATGACGCCCTTCGGCATACAAGTGCATTTCTGCCGGAACCCCGGCCTTCTGTAGCGCCGCATAGTACGTCAGTGAATGCTTCACCGGATCAACAGGATCATCTTCGGCTTGCACGATAAATGTCGGCGATGCATCTCCAGGAACTTGAATATCAGATCGCAGGGTGAGCGCGCTACCAGGAGTCCATAGATGACCCGGATAAACCAGAATGGCAAAATCCGGTCTGCAACTTAGCTTGTCCGCCACATCTATCGCTGGGTACGAGCGTTTCGCAAAACGCGTGCTCACCGCTGCAGCGAGATGTCCACCTGCCGAAAACCCAATCACACCGACTTTGTGTGGATCAACCTTCCATTCGGTTGCATGCTGACGCACAAGACTGATTGTACGTTGTCCGTCCTGAACAGCGGTCTGCACGGGCGGATAGTATTCATGTCCATTCTTCATCGTTGGACCAGAGTCGGGAACACGATACTTCAACAACACACAGGTGATGCCGCGCGATGTTAACCAATCACATATATCAGTTCCCTCGCCCTTCATGGCCAGTGACTGATAGCCTCCACCTGGAAACACAATCATGGCAACGCCGGTATTGTTATCAGTCGGAGAATACACAGTCATCGTGGGCTTGCTAACATTAAAAGCTCCACCACCACTATCGCTTGATTCTTCTTTGGGATTCGAAACCACATCCGGTGCATCACCCGGCCATATTGGTATCTGGTGATGACCGTGTAATGGTTGCCATGTCTCGGCATGTACCGAGACACCCATCATCGTGATCATTGCAATCAAATAGATGATGGGTGTACGCATCGTGAGTTGCTATGCGTTCGCAACTCTACAAAACGCGATTTTCTTTCGCGACTTTGCCGTACCAGTAACCCGAATCCTTGATGGTTCGCTTCTGGCCATTCTCGAAATCCACATACGCCAGACCAAAACGCTGCGTATAACCCGATGACCATTCGAAGTTATCCATGATGCTCCAGCAGTGATATGCACGCACTGGTATACCATCATTAATGGCTTGCGACAGTACATTCAAATGCAAGCGCAGATATTCAATTCGCTTTTCGTCATGGATCTTGCCCGTTGCATCTGGACCAGTTTTATATGATGCACCGTTTTCAGTGATCTCGATCGGACGTGTTCCAGTAATCTTTTGCATGTGCTTCAGTACATCGTAGAAACCCTGCGGATAAATCGCCCAGTTGAAATCTGTCTTCTCATAAGGGCCACTTGCCCAGTCGCCCTTGAAGTACACGCCAGGAATATCAGTGCTTTCTTTTGTTGCAGAAACACGTGTCAACGAATAGTAATTAACACCAATGAAATCCAGATCGGCCTTCATGATTTTGTCATCACCGGGCTGGTATCCCAGCAATGCGTCTTGCTGATTCGCTGGCAACACACCTTCGGGATATTTGCCAGTGAGAATGGGTTGCACGAACCACGCATTGGATAATTTCTCCGCCACTTCTGTTGCGGCTTTGTCTTCAGGCGAATCCGTCATTGGTACCTGCGCAGCAACGTTGAACACGCTGCCCACATGTAACTTGCTATTGATCGCCTTGATGGCGTGATAACCCATACCGTGCGCAAGGTTGACCACATGCGTCGAACGCAAATACGCCATCGGGTCCTTCCTGCCAGGAGCGAACTCACCCGTCTGGTAACCCAGCTGTGTAAATACGCCGGGCTCGTTAAACAGGGCCCAGTTGTCAATTCGATCACCCAATGCTTTGACGACTGCTTCCGCATACGTCGTATAACGACTTGCGGTATCGCGATTCGGCCAGCCACCGCGATCTTCCAGTTCCTGTGGCAGATCCCAGTGGAACAAGGTCGGGAATGGACGAATGCCTGCTTCGAGAATCGCATCGGTCAAGCGTCGATAGTAATCCAGCCCCTTTTGATTGATGGCCCCCATGCCATCGGGCTGAATACGCGTCCATGCAATCGAGAAACGATATGACTTGAGGTTAAGCGCTTTAAGCAACGCGATGTCTTCGGGATAACGATGATAGCTATCGCATGCGACATTGCCAGTACCGCCTTGTTTGATCTTGCCAGGCGCCAGCACAAAGCGATCCCAGTTTGACTCGCCCTTGCCGTCTTCGCGATACGCACCTTCAATCTGGTATGCCGCCGTTGCCGCACCCCATATAAATCCCGGAGGAAATACACCAAGTTGCTTGGAATTCTTTTTCGAAGCGGCCAGCACATCTGCTGCCAGCAACGACGCTCCGGCGATGGTCACCCCGGATTTCAACATATCGCGACGATTCATAAGCCCCCACTTTTGTTAGAGAATTATCGGCGGCTGGATACTAATACAACATTGATCATGCCGAAAGAATCAGAACAGCATTGTTAACAAAGCAGCTCGTTAACACGAGGCTCTGCCTTTCAAGCGACTGGGCATCATGCAAGTAGCAAGCCGCTCTTTAACGGATGAAGTTGCATTTACCATTTACGCTGGTGGCGTTAACGTGAGTGACATTGACGATGTTCCAATGCTATAAGCCCAACGCTTCTGGGGCGAAGGGCTACCCTTCTCGTTTTCAACTCATCATCATTCAAAGCAGACTGCCATGAAAATCAAATTACTCGTGCACGCGCTGTTGATATCCGTCATCAGTTTTTTTGGCTTGCAATCCTCGGCCACATCATTGTCGGAACCTAAATTCACGTTCAAACGTGGTGTCAACATTGCTCACTGGCTTTCACAGAACGAAGGAAATCTGACTTATGCGGCGCCCTGGTTCAATGAAAAAGATGTCGCATGGATTGCCGCTCAACATTTCGATCATATTCGTTTGCCAGTAGATATCAGATCGTGTCTGGCGGCCGACGGGTCCCTTGATGAGGCCAAGCTTCAGCCGATCAGAGACACGATTCGCTGGGCACGTGCACGTAATCTCGGTCTGGTGCTTGATGCTCATTTTCTCCCAGGCGCAGACTTCAACGCAGTGGGTGGCGACAGCCGCGTCTATGCGGATCCGGCATTACAGGAGAAGGTCGCAGCGGTATGGCGCGATCTTGCTCGTCGCTTTGCAAAGGAAGGTTCCTACCTTCGATTTGAAATTCTCAATGAGCCGGTGGCTGCTGAGAATAAACAAGTCAACTCGTTCATGAAAAAGATGCTCGCCGCCATTCGCGAGAGCAATCCAACCCGTGTTGTATATGTCACATCAAATAAATGGAGCAGCTTTCACACCGTAAGCGATGTCGAACTGCCAGATGACAAGAACATTGCTTTGACCATTCACTTTTACGAACCACTGGTGTTCACTCATCAACGCGCATTCTGGGTGGGACTGAAAGATGATTTCCCACCGGTTACCTTTCCTGGCGTTACGCCCGATGTAACGGGTCACACGTTGCCTACCTACAATCAGAATTTTCACGCAGGTGACAAGTTAACCGCCGAAGACATCGAAAAATCATTTGTGGAAGTATCAACATGGCTGGCAACCCATGCACCAAATATCGAAGTCTATCTGGGTGAGTTCGGTGTGTACTACCCG
>DATAHE010000226.1:0-8532 GCA_036263355.1 Steroidobacteraceae bacterium
GCGTTAATGTGTGTCGATTGCGTTGGTAGTGCGATCTTCAGTAGAGCCGAACAAAGTATAAAGCCATCAATCATGGCCCCGCTGCGGGCATAATCGAGTGCGATCATTCCGCCAGCGCTATAACCCAGGCAATACATGCGAATGCCTTTGGTCACTAAAGTTTGTAGTTGTTCGATACACACGCGAAGCGCAGCTACACCAGTGTCCCGGTTATCGACCAGCGTTTGCACCATTGAGCCAACCTGATCAAGGCTGTTGGGACTGAAACCATCGCCGTAAAGATCGGCGATTACGACTGTACAACCGAGCTCGACGAGAAACTGGGCGTGATCAAACGCGAGACTGCTCTGGCCCCGCCAGTCTGGTAGCAGAACTACAGCAGCTGTTGGTGCTGCATCTTTCGGCGTCAACAACGTACCCCGGTAAATCTTGCTATTTGCTGTGTATTCAAATGTCTTCATGGTTGAGGTCTCTGATTGGGTGATATCGTCTCGACGGACCCACATTGCTTACGGATCATGAGTGGCTTCAGCTGCGGGCTGCGGTAGAATAAAACCTCGACTTAACTTGAGGTCAATACCGGATTCTCATGCCAATATCACCGCAAGAATATGATCGCGCGTTGACAGTAGGACAACTTGCCAGACGGAGTGGCGTTGCCGTTTCAACCATCCACTTCTATGAGACAAAGGGGCTGATTAAAGGTTGGCGCACGCAGGGAAATCAGCGGCGCTATCAGCGCGACGCGCTCAGGCGCATTGCCGTAATCAGAACGGCACAGCAACTTGGAATTTCTTTAAATGAGATTCAAAAGGTGCTCGATGCACTGCCGGGTAAGCGAACGC
Source organism: Steroidobacteraceae bacterium (assembly GCA_036263355.1). Lineage (GTDB taxonomy): Bacteria > Pseudomonadota > Gammaproteobacteria > Steroidobacterales > Steroidobacteraceae > CAILZL01. The sequence continues at coordinate 846 of DATAHE010000226.1, forward strand.
CCACGATGAAGGACTGGCAAGACCTTTCGCGTCAGTGGCGACAGGATCTGGAGACTCGAATTGAACGTTTGCAAGCTCTCAGAAGTCAACTTACTGAGTGTATCGGGTGTGGCTGCTTATCCTTGCAGAAGTGTCATCTAAGAAATTCCTGGGATAAGTTGGGTGATAGCGGTTCCGGCCCGGTCTTGCTGAATACCGATCAGAAAAATCGGAGCAGGAAAAAATAAAGACTGTTCTTGTCAGTAACGCAGGCGACTTGAGGAAAGCTGAAGTTTATATGTGGTGTCATTCTTTACGACGGTTAACCAAACTAGATCAGCACATTTCGGACCGTCTTCACAAGGGCGCGCCGTAACCACAATCCACAAACCGTCTTTGCGATTACAGCCCATCGCTGCCGATGGTCATCAAATGCTTGAGGCGCTGGTTCAGTTCTTCTCATTAACTCAGCGGTTTGCCATTCGCAGTGAACTTTCCTTCCTTGAATTCCAGGTGCGATTCCAGCTTCTTGCCTTTGCGGACAATAAAGCCCTGTGATTCAAGCGCAGCGAGCTGCTGTTTCATCTGTTCAACAGAGTTTGGCATCGGCCAGTGGTCGATCAATGACTGATCAATGCTGATATCCGCAGTTGCATAGACCTTGCCCATCAACGTTTGATATTGCAACTCTGGCAGTATGTCTTCTTCAACAACGCGATCCAGTGTAGCGATGCCGTTAATCTTCAGCACGCCATCGCTGGTGGCAAAACCAACATTGTCCAGCGTGAACACTGGTGAATGCTGAAGCAAGGCGACAACATCCTTGCCAATTTGCTGTTTGATTTTTTCGGCATCCATTCCATCGGCATTGCTCTGATCCGGCTTTGTCATTTCTGTCTTAGATTCATCAGTCGAACTGCTATCAGCAGGGGAGGGATTGTTGAATCCCTTCCAGGTCTGCATCTGAATTTGCTGATAGCTGCTATAAAGCGAAGACAGCGACTTCATATCAAGATGGCTGAAACCAAAATTGAAGTGAGTGGCATTTAAATTGATGCCCTGACCTGCAACGGCGCCCGATTCAGCAATAACATTAATGTTCATGAACTGCTTGTCAGCGGTGGATTTAAAGCCGTAGACAATGTTTTTGGCAGATCCATTGGTGTTGGGCGATTTTGGATTTGTATAAGCGAAGCTGCCGATACCAAACATCTCTTCACCCGTGAATAGCAAATCAAACTTGCGATGCAATGCGCCATTCAATGTGATGTCATTTATCTGCCATTCGCTTTCATCCTTGCCGTTGAACACCAGTCCCGGCGCGTTGCCTTTGAATTTAACGCCATCAAGATCGCTGGAGAAGTTAAAGCGGACGTTGCCGCCTTTCCATATCGCGTCACCAATACTATCGCGACGATGGAATTCAAGCTTCGGACTTTGCACATCAAAGTGCGTACCACCGAAGTAACCCAGTGTGGTAAAGAAGCGTAATGGCTTGTCGGTGCCGACTGCATTGATTAGCAGTTTGCGTTGCTCTTCGGTCAATACCAACGATGTTTCGATGCGTGCGGCACCGATGCTACGGAAACCAGGAAGGGGGCCATACGCAATATCGTTATGCACAACGAACTGGTTTACCGCTTTATCGCCAGCCTTCCTCAGGATGGCAGTCAGGAGTGGGTGACTGATTTCAAATGTAATGTCTTCTGATGACGAAAAGAAGCGAGTTTCCGATTCGCGTGCTACGACCCTGAGCACGCCTTTGGATTGTTCCTCCATCTTCGCCAGTAACTGCGTCTCCTTCTGTTGCGCCGCGTTGGCGAACAACCACGTTGTTCCACAATACAAAGGAACGATGGCCACCAGCACGACGGCAGCGATAACAGGCTTTTTCATTTTCCCCTTCCGAGCGCGAATTGATTGTTGTAGTGACCGGCGCAAGTATAGTCGAAACTTGTCAGCTAATAAAAAGTCCGCATCATTACTGATGCGGACTTTGAGTGATTAGCTGAAATCAAAGATTAGTGATCAGTACATCACTTCGCCCTGAATCACGCGTGGCTGACCCGTAACAGCGGGCTTCGTGCCGATATAGATGTCCGAAGTAGCATCGCTTGGGTCTTTCAATACTGCGGAAGTCGGCAAGGTGACACTACCTGGCAGTGTCAGGCCAGAACATGCAGAGAGTGACTTGCGAGCAAAGCGGATCTCGCGATCCAGCCACTTCACCAAGTACGTATTAGTGCCATCGCTAACTGCACCTTCTGTCAGGCTAAACGGAATGACAAATTCAGGCACATAACGCGAGTTCTGCTGATCGCAACTGATGGGCTGATTGGTCACGCTGGATACGCACGAACCGGGAATACCCCATAAGTTGCCGAAGCCACCATACTGCAACACGATGGATTTACCAGCGTACTGACCATAGCGTACTGAATCACTGGGCACGGTGTAGGTCAGCTGCATCGGCGCTTCAAATTTAACGAATTCATTGTTGGCGTCTTTGACCGCAGCAAACTGATTCCAGTTATTTGGACCGGTTTCCCATATGTAGTAAACATTCAAATCGTTCGCCTTGTAATCGCAGTACATACTGCCGTTACACGCGACAGCACTCGGATCAGTAAACAAACGGCCACTGCGTACGCCGTTCATGTATTGCGAGTGTTGTTGGTAAGCACTCGAGTCAGCCGCAACGACCGCATTACCGCCCGTGGTTAACACGCCGGCATTGGTGTCAGCACCATAGGTGATGTACGTGGCGCTGGGACTCCAGTTGTTGAACGTCGTGGAATCAAATGGCGAATCAGTTGGACCATTGGCGGAACCGTTGAGATAGCTATTCAATGCCACATCGGTTGGACAATTGTTGACGCAGTACAGATGAGCAGGCATATCGGACGGATAAACCAGATCCTGTGCACGATACACAACATTGATTGAAGCAGAATTGACGGGCGACCCGACATTTTTCAGGTCGATATAGACTTCGCCACCCAAAGATTGTGAATTGCCTTGCAGGCCTTGTTGCGACCAGAACGCCGGGCTCACTGTCTGAGGAGTTTGTAGATCCTGCGACGAGCACCCATTGTTGCTGCAGATGTTCATGCCGGTGACCACAAAGTTTGAATTGGCATCATCCCAGTACAGGTTATAACTGGTGAAGCTGGCTGCACCGCTAAAGAAATTCGATGCATCTTGCACCCAGGTATTGATCTGCACTTTATCAATGGCGTGCAAGTTGGTGGCCTTGCGGGTGTACTTGGTCAGCTTGCCGCCTGCGATCACCGCAGTGTAGTTGGTGGTGGTGGCGCTGTTATTGTTGTAGTCAACCTTCTGCACCGTGGCACCATTGGTCAAGCCAGCGGAGGCAGGCATGTTGATGCCCCAATAGCCGATGAAGCCGTGGTAGGTTTGACCGTTGTTGGTGAAGTTAAGTGGGAAACCGGAGTTAAGGTCAACTCGTGCGCCTGTGGTCGAGTTATATAAACCATAGCGCCAAACAGACATACCGGTTGCAGGATCGCTGGCGTCGCGACTGAAGCATTGGTCACCACGCAGGAAGTGTGTAGCGTCGTAAGAAAACAGAAACGCAACTTCAACATTGCCGCCATTATCGGGACGAACCATATCTAGTTTGCCGCTGCCTGTTGTCGTACCAACGCTGGTGAGTCGCAAGGCAGTAGTTGATTGTCCTCCATCGCGTTGCTCAACCTGATAGTAATCCAGTGCGCCATCCGCACCTTGCAACATGCCATTCATCATGCATGAGCCACTGCCATCCGCTGCCTTACCGCAGAAGTCGAGTCGGAACTGGCCATAAGGATTCGCTGTAGTAGGTGCTGCAGTAGCATTGATGTTTACAAAGATGGTGCTTTGTTGTCCGCCGTCTTCTTCGGCAAGCCATACTTTCACGCGCATCGGATCAAGATTGGATAGACGGGTTGAGTTCACGACGGTGGTGGTGTAGTTGGATGCCTGTGAGGCATCGCCACCGCCCGAATTACTGGAACTCGACTTGTCCGGCGAACATTTATTCTCATCTACCAATGCAATGTAAGGGCCTTGATTCACCAACGCATCGGGACGCATCGAATGCATGATGCAGGTAATCATGTTGACCTGGCTGATGCCTTCGGAGGTTGCATCTTCCACATGACTGTTTTGCAGATCAGTGGAGTAAGCAGAGTTTGATGGCGGTGCCGCGAAGGCAGGGATGGATACAGCGCATGTGCCCAGCAAGGTGGCGATGGCCATGCGTAAACTCAATGACAAATAAGTGTTCATATTAGTCCTCAACTTGAAGTGTGAGTAAATGACTGTGGATGCGATAATCAGTTACGCGAGAGCTTTAGTTCGCATTGGTTGCAGTAACTACTGACACGCTGCTTGGTAACTCCAGGCCGGTTACGGACGCACTGGATGAGCTGGCGCTGGAAGTGCTGCTTGCTGCCGAGCTCGAAACGGAGCTAAGACTTGAGCTGCTGCCGCCACCAACGATCACGCCGCTCGTGCTGCCGGATGAACCGCCACCGCAGGCACCGAGCATCATCGCCACCATCAGCCACATCGCATGTTGTATCGCACGTTTCATTCTTACGCCTTCAAGTGTGTAACTCATATGGCAACCTCGGATATGTAAAAGAGATTTGTAAAGCTGCACCAAAGGTGATTCGTCCTGTACAACCCGCAGTGATCCTCTGCGTTAAAACGGACACGGCGGCTAAGTCTTGAGCGTTGGCGGCAATGATTTGCCGCAAGTGTTGTGATGGTCACGAATCACTGAATCATCGTTAGGTGAATGGATGAAAAAGCCATGTGACAAACTTCGCATTCTGCGTGCGATTCAAGAATCAGCCCTGTGTTCCGATATGAGTTGTGGTTTCCATAACAGCGATTTTCTGCATCGCAGATCTTTTACACAGGATAGAAATGAGCGTGTCCCGATTGATCGTCTTAAGAGCAGGTATCGCTGTCGTAGCTGGCTTGTTGGCAACACCAAACGCTCACGCAGTGGACTTTAACTTCTCTGGATTCGGTTCCATTGTTGCTGGCTATAGTTCCGGGTCGTGCACACCCGATAACACGATGAGCGACAAGTTCAACGCATCGTGCACCCGCTTTGTTGCCGACTGGGCTCATGCGGGCGTGTACTCAGACAGTCTTGATTATCGTCAGGAAAGTAAACTGGGTGTGCAAGGTACGTTGAAGTTTTCGCCTTCTATATCACTCACGTCACAGCTGGTTGCACGTACTGCGGATGTGTCGCAGATCAGTCTCGAATGGGCGTATCTGACATTTGATATTGATCAGGCGTGGACGGTGCAGGTTGGTCGTAAACGTCTGCCGTTGTTTTACTATTCTGATTCGCAGGATGTGGGCTTCTCTTATCCATGGTTGCGTTTGCCGCCCGATGTCTATGGTTGGGATGCGGTGAACTACAACGGCGCCAGCGCCACTTATCGTAAAGTATTTGGACAATGGTCCATGAAAGTAGATGCATTCACTGGTAGTGAGAGCACCAAGAACAGCCCGTATGGAAAACTTTATTACATGGAGCCCAAGACGATTGAATGGAACAGCATCGTTGGTGGCGATGTGGAACTGAACAAGAACTGGCTAACACTTCGCTTGACGTACATTCATTCTGGATATCAACAGATTGATCAGGCGACAAATACCAAAGATGTGTGGCCATCAGGCGCATATAGCGGCAACCAAACTATTTATGGTGCTTCACTCAACGTGGATACCGAACACGTTGTAGTTCGCAGTGAATACAGCGTATTTGATCGCGGCAGCTTTCAATACACTGCAAAGGCCTGGATGATGGGTGTGGGCTCGCCGCTTGGCAAATGGACCCCGATGCTGACGGCATCAGGATATCGCGAGACAACGCGTTTTCCTGATAACTATGTCGCGAGCAACTGGGGCGATCTGTCGTTGTCGGTGCGCTATGATGTTACGCGCTCCAGTGCGCTCAAGTTTCAGGTTGATCGACTCCATGATGGACCGAATACTTTTATGGGCGATTCGAACATGATTGCCGTCTCCTACGACTTTGTCTTCTGAACGGAAAAACATCATGAAGACAACATTTAACAAAATCATTCTCGGCATGGCGTTGTGGCTGGTGTTCGCATTGCCAGTGTATGCAGATATTGCTGTCATTGTTCGTACAGACAGTCATGTGCCTTACGATGACTTGCTGGTGGAGAAGATTTTTCTGGTGCAAACGCTGACGTTGCCCGACGGCACCAAAGCCGAACCAGTGCATCAAAAAGATGGCGGCAGTATTCACAGCGAATTTGTTCTGAACCTGCTTAACAAGGCGCCAACGTATATTCGCAGCGGCTGGTCGAAACTCACGTTCACCGGCGGGCTCAAACCCCTCAAGGAACTGGCCGATGACGATGCTGTCATCAAATATGTGGAAAACACGCCCAACGGTATCGGTTACGTTGATGCCAAAAAAGTAAAGGGCAATGTCCGGGTCATAATGAAACTGTAGGTTTTTTTGCTAACAGCCGGGGCACGCGGTACGCTTGCAGACATCCTGAACCTCTGCAAGCGTCATGACCAAGCAAACCAGCTCCAGTACTATTTCTGCCGATACTCGCGCCGCGCTTAACCTGCAACCGGCGGTGACAACGAATTCGCCCATCGTCCCGATGGATGTAGCGCGCAACTCCCTGCTACAGCCTTTCGAGCTGGACGAAAACAAATTGTCCAATGTGCTGGGTACCGTGATGGGTGCTGCAGTTGATTATGCTGATCTGTATTTTCAGCAGTCGCGTGAAGAATCCTGGGCGCTTGAAGATGGCATTGTTAAAGAAGGCTCGCATAGCATTGAACAAGGTGTAGGCGTGCGTGCGCTTGCCGGAGACAAAACTGGCTTTGCATACTCTGATGAAATTATGCTGCCCGCATTAACCGAGGCATCGAAAGCTGCGCGCGCCATCGCACGTGGCGCAGGCAATCATTCCGTGCAGGCATGGCATGCACGCCGTGGACATCAGTTATATGCAGCAACCGATCCGGTGGATGGGCTTAGCGACCAACAGAAAGTAGCGTTACTCGGCGAAGTGGATGTCGCTGCACGCAAACTTGATTCGCGTGTGACGCAAGTAATGGCGAGTATCAGCGCGGTGCATGAAGTGGTATTGATTACAACCAGCGACGGTACGCTGGCAGCAGATGTTCGTCCGCTGGTGCGTATGAACGTGTCTGTGATTGTCGAACACAATGGTCGACGCGAAATGGGGTACAGCGGTGCGGGTGGTCGTTACTCCATGCAGGAATTTATTCACAACAAGCGTTGGCAGTCACTGGTGAGCGAAGCGGTACGCAGTGCGTTAGTTAATCTCGATGCCATCGCGGCACCTGCTGGGACCATGACTGTGGTGCTCGGACCAGGCTGGCCGGGCATCCTGTTGCACGAAGCGATTGGTCATGGACTGGAAGGTGATTTCAATCGCAAGGGCACTTCGGCATTCTCGGGACGCATTGGTCAACAAGTTGCATCACCGCTTTGTACTGTCGTTGATGATGGTACGTTGCAATACCGGCGCGGCTCACTCAATATCGATGACGAAGGTACGCCGACGCAATGCACGACATTGATTGAGAATGGCATTCTGCGTGGTTACATGCAGGACAAAATGAATGCGCGCTTGATGGGGGTTGCACCGACCGGCAATGGTCG
>DATAHE010000227.1:0-2906 GCA_036263355.1 Steroidobacteraceae bacterium
ACGCGCACCGCCATCATCCTGAGCGATGGGAACACCGAAGCCCACCATCAATGAGTCGCCCGCCATATTGAACACCGTGCCTTCGTGTCGGAAGGCAACAGCAGTCAAGGTACTGAAAAATTCATTGAGGAGTTCGAACACTTGAGCTGCGGACAAGCGCTCGGCGATGCCGGTAAATCCGCGCATATCTGCAAACAACACGGCGACTTGAGCGCGTGCGCCGACTTTCAATTGTTCAGAGTTGGCGGCCGCCATTGCCAGCAACCGATCAGCAATCTGCGGTGACACGTATCGATAAAGTGTATTACGAAGCAGATGTTCGTGGTTTCTGCCAATTTGCAGCTTGGATTCGGTGAGGTGATGCCACAAATCCGCTTGACGCAACAGCGAACGCATGCGAGCCATGACAATGTCGCGTTCGGAACTAGCTAGAAATGCCGCATCCACCCCGGCTTCATAGGCGGCGATTCGCAGCATTGAATGCGCAGCGATGAATACCAGGGGAATCAAGGCAGTGTCCGTTTGCGATTTCAACGAACGGCACAACGACAGCGATCGGGAGTCGACGCCATCTACCACGATCAATGAATACGTACCCGTTGCTGCTTCCGCAACTAGAGTCTGGGGTGTTGTCACCCAATTGGCTTGTAGATCGAGTAGCTCGATCCACCGCTGAACCTGCTGCTGTGTGCTCTTTTTAACTGCCAGCACCAGACATTGATGATTTGTTGTCACTGCCTCACCCCAACATGAGGAACGCTTATGTAAGATAGTGTGACACCGGGCGCACGGAGGGTGCAAGCGTTTTTTCTTTAAAAGCGACTACTTGGAATCACTATCTGCAGTGATGGGTTTAGATACGTCCATCGTCAGGGTAACCGTACGAAGCTCATCAGGCAGAATCGCACCCACTGATACGATCTGACGATGAATCTCCTCTCCTCTCTCATTCCGAATGGAAATTACAACAGAATATTCCCATCCCTCATCTTTCTTGGGATTCTTGATCGTACCTTCGACTCGCAATGCAGTTTCAATTTGCTGCGGTCGAGCCTGCGCTTCTGACCGATTGAACTGTAAATGATGCTGGCACGCCGGACAGATGGTCGCACTCTCAAGAATGGTGACCTTGCAATGTGGGCAGGTTCGAGTTCTGCCCACGGCGGTGTTGGCGCGACCGATCATGATCGATGGCTATTTTTAATTCTTATCGTTCCAGCCGAATTCGACCTGACCCCGCATACGGGAGCCTGCGGCAACAACAAGCGATCCTGCGTTTAAGTCGCCATTCAGTACACCAGTGGACTGCAACTCCACGCGAGACGCAGCGCTGATGTTGCCAGTTACCTCGCCGCCAACGATGACCATGTCAGCGCGTACCTCACCGGTTACCTGAGCACCTTGTTCAATGGTGACATTGCCTTGCACGTGCACATCACCCTTGAAACGTCCGGCAATGCGCACATGACCAGAACCTTCGATTTTTCCTTCAATAACAAGATCAGATGAAATAAACGACTCTTTCATGCCAGATGGTCCCGCTGCTTTGACCGGAGCGGACGTGAGATTAGTCGTTGCTGTAAAAACTTTCTCGGATTCGCGGGGTGCCGAATTACCAAGAGAAAAAGGGTCTTTTGCACCGGGCTCTTTACCGGCGGAATCTTTCCACAATGCCATATCAGTCCCCTTCGGAATATGAAGTGAAGAGAGAAGTAAAGACTGATACTAACGCTGATTACGTTTAATGGCGAGTGTCGCTGTTAGAACCTGGCGCTTTTAATTTGAAGTGAACGCAAAGTAATTTACTGCAGCAATCCTCGTGAAGTGCTGGTACGCAACACACCAACCACCACACCTTCAATGATCAGCGAATGCTCTTTCATATCGATCTTCAGGGGCTCGAACTCTTCATTCTCAGGCATCAGCCACACCACCGAACCGACCTGCTTGTAACGTTTTACCGTCACTTCGTCGTCAATTCTGGCTACGACGACCTGACGGTTCCTCACTTCGGGCGTGCGATGTACGGCTACCAGATCACCATCAATGATACCGATATCCTTCATGCTCATTCCCCTCACCTTTAATAAGTAGTGAGGACGCGGCTTGAACAACTTGGGATCCACTTGATAGTGGGATTCTATGTTCTGTTCCGCGAGGATGGGCTTACCGGCAGCCACCCGACCGATTAAAGGCAAGCCCGTTTCTTCCCGTAATTCATCCTTCAACTGAATGCCACGCGACGCGCCAGGCACCAGCTCCAGCACGCCCTTGCGTGCCATGGCTCGTAAATGGTCCTCAGCTGCATTGGCGGACTTGAACTTGAATGCCAGCGCGATCTCTGCGCGAGTCGGCGGCATACCTGAATCACCAATCGAATCTTGTATGAATCGCAAAATCTGTTGCTGACGAGGCGTAAGGTCTGACATGAGAAGCCCTGATAAATATACAGCACTGTTGTTATATACAGGGAAATTGACATAACCGCAATACCGCCAAACAAGAATTAGTTATGAGCGCCAAGAGACATATGGAACGCTGGCTTCTTCTTCTTCCGCGCGAATGGCATGTGATGTAAATCACACCTGCACCAGATTTAGACCGCTCATCCTCACCGACAAACCGATAGTCGGCGGAATATCCACAACGGTTTTTCTACTTCTATAGTGACAACTATGAAAAGATTTCGGACACAAGCGTTGCGACGTTTAAAAGCCGCCAAAGGCTTTACGCTAATCGAACTGATGTTTGGTCTAGCGGTTGCTGCGGTTATCATCGGAGTTGCGGCACCGAATATGCGCACATTTATCCTGAATAACCGCATTAACTCCACGGCAACTGAATTTGTAAGATCAATGCAAAATGCACGCAGCGAAGCAAGTAAGCGTCAGAAGAACGTTGTCATA
>DATAHE010000228.1:0-2690 GCA_036263355.1 Steroidobacteraceae bacterium
CGAGCTCCGCGAACATTCATTACGCGCGAAGAGTTCGTATGCTCAATCAGCGCTGGAAGAATTGCCGGAAAACAGTTCGAATATTTTTGCTGGCGGTGGTCAGCGTGCAATTCAGGCGATACGGCAATTTCTAGATAAATAGAAACGCTAGCTCTCAAGACGAAGCAAGTGCACTAGTCGAGATTTTATCTAACGTGCATCCAGTTCCAGCTGCAGGCCATGCCGACAATCATGCTGGTAAGAAACATCTCGGTCATTAATACCAAGCCCGTTGTCCTGCTGATTTTCGCAATCGCCGTGGTAATCCCCAGCATGGGTAGTATCAGCAACAGCGCATAAGCCAGCCCAACTATGATTCCGTGTGACCACCACGATGTCATGTTGAGTGCCGCGAATCCCCATGTCAGCCAGAACAGAAATCCCTGCGTGGCACCGGCGAGCATGTGCCAGGAGAGATACACCACTTCGCCACGAATCGTCATTACCCGCCAGGGACTTTGCGTAGTGGCATTAAAGCGTCGTGCACAGAAATTCCAAATCGGTAACAGAACAATGGCGACGACCAGACTCGCGCCTGATCCGGTGGTGATACTGGTAAGAAGATCCACTTTAAACTCGCTGGAGAAAAGGTACTTTACAGACGCATTGCGCGCGAAACGCCGCGTAATAAACGATCCACATCGTCCAGTGAATTGTAGATGTGAAATGACATCCGTAGCAGCGAGCCATTCGGGATATTAATACCACCGACCACGACCTGATCGGTGCGACGCAGATAATTAACCAGTTCTGCCACTCGCGGATTTGCCGCACGTACGGTAAGAATATTGCTCCACATCTGTCCGGGCACCGGCGTCATGATTTGCATGTTAGTGCTTTGCAGCTGCAGACGCGCATAGCTACAAAGTTCACGAATGCGCGCAGCGACGACATTTCTGCCCAGACCTTCCTGAAGTGACAATGACTGCATCAACGCCTGAAATTGCGGCGCATAGTCAATGAAGTCCTTCGGCAATTTGGCAATCAACGCGGGCCATGACGCGATATTCAGATCGAGCATGTCAATTAACGGATGTGACAAGCTGGTCACCTGATTCAACAACGTACGACGCACATACAGTACGCCGGTATGTTGTGGTCCGTTCATCCAGTGATGAAAACTGCTGGCGTACACATCGCAATCAAGTTCCATCATTGACACGTTCATTGCACCCAATGCCAGCGTGCCATCCACGATAGAAATGGTCTTGTTGTTACGCGCGGTAGTGCACAACTCACGCACCGGCAATATTGCACCATCGGAATGTTGCACATGACTGAACACAACGATACGGCAACGTTCACTCAACGCAGCGTTGAACGCGCCCGTTACCTGCCCGTCATTCAGTAACGGGCTGGGCAACATCACCGTCTTGATGCTTAAACCACGTTGCCTGCCCCAACGTGCCCAGAAACTCTGCGATGTCGCCGGCAATTGATTGCACAGCACCAGTTCATCGCCTGCTTGCAATGCTGGCTGGAAATCGAACGAGGTTGCGAATTGTTCAATGCCTGCCTGAGCACCACGTGTCAAAGTTAATTCATCGCGGCTGCAACCTAACCAGCTGGCAACACGGTTACAAAGTTGTTGTACCGCCTGCGTGTTGTAACGCGCCGAGTAAAAATCCTGCTCTTCAGTATGGAGCGACTCCAGCGCACGGTATTCCGCTGCGAGCACGGCACGTGTCGCGGGACCTGCTGTTGCTGTATCGAAGTACGCCAGTTTTGGGTTCAGTACCAATTGCGCGCGCAATGCCTGCCACGGCGCGGCCAAAGAGCTGGATGAATCTGCATCACTCACCATCTGTGCGCGCACCGTGGCGCTGATTGCTGCACCGGCACCAGCGATCCCCATTGCCAGGGCTTGACGACGTGAAACTTGATGGAGAGGGCTTGAGTGAAAGGGTTTCATTTAACCGTAGCATCGCACAATGATTCGAGAACCTATCGCAAAATCCGGCATGAGAACAGGGCCTTTGTATGGCAAGCAGCAGAGGCAGCGCAGTAATTTGCGATAGGCAGTGTAACAGCACGCTGTAGAACAAATGCCTGTCGCCTGTTACTGTACACTACCGCATCAGCGCATTTTCCCGTGTTCTCCCCATGACTGATTCCTATCTCGAACGCATTTTAAAGGCCCGCGTATACGACGTGGCCAATGAAACTCCGCTGGAACTGGCACCGCGTTTAAGTCGTCGAATTGGCAGCAAAGTATTGCTGAAGCGCGAAGACATGCAGCCGGTGTTTTCTTTCAAGCTGCGCGGCGCGTACAACAAGATCGCCCATCTTTCGGAATCCGTCGCCAAGCGAGGTGTGATCTGCGCATCGGCTGGCAACCATGCTCAAGGCGTAGCACTCAGTGCCAAGCGTCGTGGCATTCCAGCCGTGATTGTCATGCCAAGAACCACGCCTAGTATCAAAGTTCAGGCGGTGATTGATCTTGGCGGTGAAGCCGTATTGCACGGCGATGATTTTGACCAGGCTTATGAACACGCGATGGTGCTGACCCAGGAGCGCTCACTCACATTCATTCATCCATTTGATGATCCCGATGTGATTGCCGGTCAGGGTACCATTGGAATGGAAATCCTGCGGCAACATCCCGGCGAGCAGATTGATGCGATCTTCATCGCGGTGGGTGGCGGCGGTTT
>DATAHE010000229.1:0-2865 GCA_036263355.1 Steroidobacteraceae bacterium
GTTTCCCCACTCTGCCTGTCCAAACTTGGGTGATTTAAGAAACGGCTTCGTCTCTTTAGCGCGAAGTTCCCCTCGAGACATCGCGTGCATTTCAGGATTGACTCCGCGATACAGAAACTCTGATGTAATTCTCGTAGACAATGTTAAACCTCAAAACTATTGTCCCGCTGCGGCATATGAATCGTGCCGGGCAATAACTTCGCGAAGCTAGTCATCACCTCATTGTCTCCGTGCACAAGGAAAGTGGTATCGGGTTTGATAACCCGATGCCAAGCCAATAATTCATCTCGATCTGCATGAGCAGAGAACCCATTGATGGTATGAATCTTTGAACGTACCGGTATTTGTTCGCCGAACAATTCAATGTACTTTGCGCCATCGATAATGCGTCGTGCCAGTGTGCCTGCAGCGGCATAGCCAACGAATACCATGCTGGAGTCTGCACGCCAGATGTTGTGCTTGATGTGATGACGAATGCGTCCACCCGTACACATGCCTGCACCAGCCATGATGACAGCCCCGCCTGCAATGCGATTAAGTGACATGGAGTCACTAGCTTCGCGACTCATATGCAAGCCGTGCAATGTCAGCGGGTCATGACCAGATTTTAATAAAGCCATTGTTTGCTCATCGAAGCATTCTGGGTGATGCAAAAATATTTCGGTGGCGGAGATTGCCATCGGTGAATCCAGAAACACTTGAATGGAACCGGGCAATTTGTTCTGTTCAACACCTTCACGTAGATAGAACAGTATCTCCTGAGCACGTTCCAATGCGAAGGTAGGAATGATGACGTTGCCGCCGCGTTGGAAGGTATCGTTGATGGCTGAATACAGTTCCGTGACCGAATCCTTTAACGAACGATGCAACCGGTCGCCGTAAGTTGTTTCCATCACTACGGCATCGGCGTGCGGTGGCGGCACAGGGTCGCGTAGTAGAGGACGACCACTGTTGCCAAGATCGCCGGAGAACACAATGCTCTTCGTTGCGCCATTGTCAGTATGTTCCACGCGCAAACTGGCTGAGCCGAGAATATGTCCCGCATCGTAATAGGTGACGGACAAGCCCGGTGCAAGATCAATACGCTGGTTGTAGTTGGCATTACGTCCAAAATAATCAAACGTGCGCATTGCATCGAGGATGGTGTAGAGCGCGGCGTTCTCTTGATTGCCGTTACCATGATTATTGCGCCGCGAGCGGCGTCGCGTGTTACGCAATGCTTCTTCCTCTTGCAGATGAGCTGCGTCCAGCAACACGACGCGTGCGAGTTCCCTAGTGGCGCTGGTCGTGATGATCTCGCCAGTGAAGCCGCGCTTGACCAGCAAGGGCAGGCGACCGCAGTGATCCAAGTGCGCGTGCGTTAGCAAAACAAAGTCGATGCTTTTTGGGTCAAAGCCGAATTCATCGGCGTTATCGTCACTTAACTCGCGACTGCCTTGAAACAGTCCGCAGTCAATCAGTATGCGTTTATTGGTGCATTCAAGCAGGTGACACGAGCCAGTGACATCTTGATCAGCGCCGTGGAAGGAGAGTTTCATGGTTGTCCTTTAAGTAATTCAATAACTGGTCGAGTTGGCTTGTAACAAGATGATGCGTCATTCCCGCGACAGTAAACCCGTCCACCCTGAGCATGCCGAAGGGTCATATAAATAATTGTGAATGGTTCGACAGGCTCACCATGAGCAGAGATTTATTCTATTGAGTACAACTGCATTAAAACAACGGCGTGCCATTTTCCTGATGCCATTGCAGGATATGCTTCCACGCATCTTGTGCTGTTTCGGCATAAACAAACAAGGCACGATCTTCAGCTGCGATCGTGCCTTCACTAACGAGAAAGTCAAAATTGATTAACTGCTGCCAGTATTCTTTGCCGATCAGAACGACCGGCATGGGTGATATCTTGCGAGTTTGTATCAGGGTTAATGCTTCAAACAATTCATCGAGTGTGCCGTAGCCCCCTGGAAAAGCGACCAGGGCTTTCGCACGCAATAAAAAATGAAGCTTGCGCATCGCGAAGTAATGAAAGCGGAAACACAGCTCCGGTGTGACATAGGGATTAGGAAACTGTTCGTGTGGCAGTGTGATATTGAGACCAATTGATTTTGCACCAGCATCGAATGCGCCACGATTGGCCGCTTCCATGATGCCGGGGCCGCCACCAGTGATCAGCGTAACGCGGCAATCGTCTGGGCCGCATCCAGAAGTGGCAATTAGAGTTCCCAGCTCGCGCGCAACATTGTAGTAATGACTGCGTGACGCAATGCGCTCCGCAACACTTAATAGACGTTGTGTTTCTTGATCATTCGGGTTCGTGCTCAGCAGGGTTTTAAGCCGAGCCACTTCGCGAAATGCAGCCTGTGGTTCTTCAAGTCGCGTACTGCCAAATACAACGATGGTGTGTTGTACGCCATATTTCTCCAGCAACAATTCTGGCTTCAGATAATCAATCTGCAAACGCACAGTACGTGTTGCATCTAGATTCAGAAAATCGACATCGTGGTCTGCCTGACGATAGCTGGGATGCGACATGATGGTACGCACACGTTCCGCTGCCAATGCATCTTCTTCACTTTCCTTGATCTTCTGCCACGGAAGCCTTGAGTGTGGGTGAACTGGCTTTGAATGATCAGTCATGTTTGATTGGCACCGGGCTCGTTATTTTATTAAGGTGCTACATCGTTCCCGAAACGGTGAAAGGTCTTCGCCCTTGCGCATCGGCCTCGCCGAGAAATTGTATACCCTCTGTAATCGACTCGGGCGTGTTCGGTCGCGTTGCCACCATCGTGTCCAATTGATAGCCGCGATCACTATTCAATATCAATTTGCCACTGACAGAGATGGCTGCGCCTTCCAGATCACGCA
>DATAHE010000230.1:0-4826 GCA_036263355.1 Steroidobacteraceae bacterium
GACTGATTCCGTACGTTCCAAGCTGGTAGTTACATTTATTTTGCCGCAGCCACTCTCCGTCAATCAGGTCCATCATGTCATTACACGACACACTCTTTTCACTCCAGAATAGCGGTATTGCGCATCTCATCAGTAAATCCAACCACCTCGTTGGCGCTGCATTGCAGATTGTGCATGTAGCTGGATTTATTTTGTTGCTGTCATCACTGGTATTGATCGGTCTTCGAATTCTTCGCGTGGTATTCAAGGACCAAAGCATCGCTGATGTAACACAGGATGCGAACCGATTGTTCTGGTGGGGGCTCGCTTTGGCCTTTGGCAGCGGCACACTGATGTTTATCTCGACTGCTACGCTGTATGCATATAAGTGGGCCTTCCAGCTCAAGCTCGTCCTGTTCGCCCTTGCCCTTATTCTGCAATTTACCTTGTTCAGGAAAATTGCCAGAACCGACGCGGCCAACTCATTGTTCGCAAAGGGCACTGTGGTTACTTCATTGCTCGTGTGGTTTGGTGTGGGCTTTGCCGGCAGAATGATCGGGTTTGTTTGATCGCAGCTGCGAACAAGGACCGTATGCCGTGATTCGGGAACGAAAGGGCGTTGCGGTGAATCGCGCTTGCTGCAATTGGCGTTGAGTGTTATTTTCTCGAGCTCGTCGGTTTCTGACGAATTGTCATCCACTCATTCGCAAAGACTCGCCCGTAAGAGGTGTGGCAGTGAAAAAGCTCCGATTGATATTGACTGCAATGGTGGCTGTGGTGATTGCTGCCGTGATTGCGTTTAGTGCGATGAAGCTAAGTGACAATGCCAGCCCCGCGCTTTTGCGCCTGGCTGCCGATCATCTGCCGTTGCTACAGACCTTCATTTTATTGCTGATATTGATGAGTGTGGTCTTGCTGCTGGGCGGCAGACATCGCGGCCAGTAATTCCCCAGCTTGACATCTAATTAAGTTGGCCAGTATTGGCCGATATTCTTTATCCGTTAAGAAGGAAAAGGCGAGAGCGCCTGATGCACTGCGCTTTCTGCACTTAAGCCATCTGCATACAGCGGCAGCCATGCCTCCCAATCCACTTCGTCCTGCCGCAGTTGCGAAAATAAATCACCGTATTCTCGCTGGATAACGCGAATAATTTCGGATCGCCACAGCGCCCACATAGGAGCATTAAAGACAGATGAATTGAAGGTCCAGTCAGTCATTACAGTTCTCTCGAAAACAGGGATAAGACACTAACTTTGTGTCCATTTGATTGCAGCAAATATGACGTGGTGTTCATGCTGATGTACATATGACAGGCGCGGGCCAACGCCGATAGCTCTTGTAGGATTATTCTTTATAACCAAAACAATACCGTCTCGATACTGAGACGTAACCATCACACGTCTATCCTCGTCATCAACCGATTTGGTTTGCACTAAGCAAGCTGCGACTTGAACTCACTGCGATTGTGTCTGGCTGGGTTCTCGCAATACCGGTGTTCAAGTTATTTATGTCGAGCGAAACATGAGTGCCGTGCAACCTTCTTTCAATCTTGGGCAAGGCAATGGCCAGAACAATGGCCAGAACAGCGGCCAGAGTGGCAATCTGCTTTCACGTCCAGTGACCATTCGTCGTGCTCTCATTGCTGACGATGATGTGGAGCTGTCGATGTTACTGGAGTTTGCGTTGATCAAATCCGGCTTCGAAGTGGTCACCGTTAATACGGGCAACGCAGCATTGCAATCGCTTCAGCAATCCTCGTTCTCGCTGCTGCTATTGAACATAAAGTTATCCGGCGTGCGTGGCATGGAAGTCTGCCAACAAGTCCGTGCGCGTTCGGATATTCCTATTTTGATGCTGAGCGCGCATTACCAGGAGAATGATCTGATTGATGCACTGGAAGCGGGTGCGGACGGATTTGTCGTTAAGCCATTCAGTCCGAAGGCGCTGCTTGCACGCATCAATGCGCTGTTACGACGCGTTGCTGATACGGCCGATAGTGCAAATGGTTTGCCTGCCCTGCACGCAGGAGATTACCGGCTGGATATTGAAGACCGGATTCTTCATACACGGATCCAGAATATTTCACTGACGCGTCTTGAAGTGGTAGTACTCCGATTGCTGATACAGAATGCAGGTCGGCCTGTGCATTTCAAGACGCTGATCAGCGAGGCATGGGGATCATTCAATCTTGGTAATCGCAATATGCTGAAGCAGGTGATCTTTCGCTTGCGTCGCAAACTGGATAGCGACCCTGATGCACAACGCTCACTCATAACCACTGCCGAAGGGTATTGCTGGGGATTACTCAATGAACATCAGTCTGATGGCGCTGTTGAAAATTCAACAGTACCCCTGTACTGATGTTGGATTGTGTGCAGAGGTCCGTGTTTTGATTTCACTTTCATCGACGAATAGTAAGGAATTTCCGCTGAGTCTTCGCATTGCAGCTCTTGGCCTGCATCTTGCTAATGATGTAGCTACTCGTTCAAGTCACTTTATTTTGGGAGCACGCTGATGAGCAGTATTGCCATTGCACATGGTTTGCCAGATAGACCCCTACCGGCAAAGCAGCCGCCAGCTAATCGCGGCAAGATCCGTAAGCCCTATGCGCTTTTGCCTTTTGCTGAGGTACCTGTTGGAGTACCAACGCATCTTCAATCGAATCGTAAGAAGTTACCGGGCTATGCGTGGTTGTTGATTGCTGCAGCATTAATTACTCACGCGATGATCATCTGGTTTGCGACACATCATATTGCGCAGCCAACTAAACCAAAGCCTCGTGAGTTGGCACTGGAGTTTGTTGCACCCAAACCTCCAGAGCCAAAGATTGAGCCGCCCAAGCCACAACCACCCAAGCCGCAAGTGATCAAGCAGGCGCAAGTGTTGCCGCAGATTCAACAAGCAGCTCCTCAGCCAAGTGATAACGCTGCCGCTTCTTCTGAACCACCCGTCGCAGTCGCGCCTATTGTGAGTGAGCTACCACCACCTGCACCGGAGCCGGTGACTACTGCCATTGGGCGTGCTGGTTACTTGAATAATCCTCCACCCAACTATCCGCCGATGGCGGCACGTCAGGGTTGGCAAGGCATCGTAGTGTTACGCGTTCATGTGTTGAGCAGTGGCAAGCCGGATGTGGTTGAAGTGCAGAAGTCCAGTGGCAAGAAAGTACTGGATGACGAAGCGGTTCGTACGGTGCAGTCATCGTGGACATACACACCTGCGAAGCGTGGTGCAACGCCGATCGATGGCTGGACGACAACACCGATTGAGTTTCGCTTGGACGGTTGAACAGGTGTTCATGCTATCGAAGTAAGCAGGCGTCAAAGATGATGCTGAAAGCACACGCTGATTTGTTAAGAGCGCTCATTAATATTTTCGCTAAAGGTACTATCCATGTTTAATACAAATGCCATTCCCGCAGTCGCCATAACACTTTGGGGGTTGGGTTTATTTTCGATTGCCACCTGGGCACTGATATTGATCAAGGCTGTACAGCACATCCGTGTTGCTCGTAACAATAAGCGTTACGCAAAACAATTCTGGAGTGCAAGCAATCTACAGGCTGCTGCGGAGATAAAAGGCATCGACAGTCCGCTGGCACATGTTGCAGGAACAGGATTTCATGTGCTGCAAGGTGCGCATTCCAACTCGCAGGAACATGATCTTGAACACAGCTGGGATCGTCATGAGTTGCTTGAGCGCAATCTGCGTCAGCAAGTACAACGCGAGAAGCGCACGCTGGAATCAGGTCTTGCTGTGTTGGCAACGGTTGGCAGTACCGCACCCTTCGTGGGATTGTTTGGCACGGTGTGGGGCATCATGAGCGCCATGCGTGATATCAGTCGCATCGGCAATGCTTCGATTGATGTCGTTGCCGGACCCATTGGTGAAGCGTTGATTGCCACTGGCATTGGTATCGCGGTCGCCGTACCTGCGGTGCTGGCATACAACTATTACCTGCGCCGTGTGAAGTCAGTGATTGCGGACCTGGATGATTTCGCACATGACTTTCTGAATCTGGCGCAGCGCGCGAGTTATCGTGTGGAGCGTGATATCAAGCCCGGTGACATCCGCTCAGGTGATGGTCGTTTCAGTGGTGGCCGTTCCGAAGTTCGTCATATAGAACGTGTATCGCCAGTCGCACTTTCCAAAGTAGCGCTTTAAGTGTCCACAAATTCATTTGAGATGTTGGAGTAATTGCAATGGCCTTTTCTACCAATCAGGAAGACGACAGTGTATTGAGTGAAATCAACATCACACCGCTGGTGGATGTGATGCTGGTGTTGCTGGTGGCCTTCGTCATCACCATTCCGGCATTGACCAACGCCATCCATGTCAATCTTCCCAAGACCGTGACAACCACACCACCGGAACAACAGAAAGCAATTACCGTTACGGTGGACGTTGATGGCAAGGTATATCTGGATAATCGCGAGATTGCTCGCGAGTCGCTGCAACAGGAACTGAGTGCTTTGAAGACGGCTAACAACGAGGTGTCGTTGCATCTACGTGCTGATGATCGCGTTCCATATGGTCCAGTCGCCAAAGTAATGGCTGCAATTGAACATGCAGGCATAACCAAAGTGTCGGTACTTACCGATACCACAAGTTAAAGCACGGTTAGAAGCGGGTGATATTCTGGTTACAGGATTGCGTGGCAAGTGACATGCAATCCTTTTTTATTGGCAATGAAGTCGCAAATACATTCATTTACAAATTGCAGTTATAAATCGGTTACTGGACCATCATTTGTGTGCATAAAGACATGACTCTTCATGCTTTGCACCAGAATGCTTTGTGAATGATACTTTTTTCATCATTGTTGCAAATCATTTAAATGGCATCAC
>DATAHE010000231.1:0-9105 GCA_036263355.1 Steroidobacteraceae bacterium
GTAAGCCTGCCATTCCATTTGTTTTTCGCGACCATATCCCAATGGAAAAGCTTGCATCATCTGGGCAAATACATTGGCGGTGCCATGTGATGACTGTGCCTGCGTTGTTTGCGCAGCGCAGGCTTGCAACAAGCTTTGAAAGCTTTGCACCACATTCATCATTTCTGGCGAGGGATTGGCAGGATCAAATTGCTTGCGAAAGGTTTCCATACCGACGCGTGTGGCATCGACACGTTGCTCCATCGCAGTGGCCTGCCAGCGACCTAACCAGCCTTGCTGCGTTTCCAGCCAGGCATCGATCCAGTTCGGTTTTGAATTGGTATTCACGAAATATTTTAGTTGGTCAGCAGAATGATTCTGATCGAGTCATTGACGTTCTTCTCTGACATTCAAGGAAAAGAATGCCATTGAATTCTACTGTATTAACGCTTTTGCGGGAACGATGTCGCGTTTCTGATCATCACGCCCGGCCTATTCAGCGTTATGCAACACGCTTACTGCGAAGCGCCATGCCTTGCATATTCCCAAGCCAGTATGACTTTCTTGCGTTCAAGGCCGCCACTATATCCACCCAAGCCGCCGTTGGCACGCAACACGCGATGACAGGGAATCAGCCATGGAATGGGGTTGGCGCCAACGGCATTGCCAATCGCACGCGCTGCGCCGGGTTGTTGTAGCTGCGTAGCCAGCTCACCGTAGTGGGTAAAACCGGTGTGCCCCAACTTCAACAATGCCCGCCACACTTGCACCTGAAAGTTGGTACCTCGCACTTGTACGCGTATCGAGTGCGATGGATTTTGAAACCAGTTCCATAGATCACCCATATATTTTGCCGCACCCTCATCATCGCGCTGCCACGCTACAGCTGGCCATTGCGACTTGAGTTGGTCGATGCGTTGATCAACGGGTGTGCAATCCACAAAATCCAGCTGCATTAAACCGCGCTCATTCCATATCAACGTGCAAATACCAAATGGCGATTCTGCGACGCCATATTGAAAACGCAAACCTGCACCACCGGACTTGAATTCACCGGGCGTCAGCGCTTCCAGGGTGATAAATAAATCATGCAATCGGCCCGGGCCAGAAAGCCCTGCATCCAATGCGGCGCGCATAACCGAGTGCGCTTCTTGCAATGGCTGTTTCGCCGCATCCAGCGTGAGCCGTTGCACAAATTGTTTCGGCGTAATGCCCGCCCAGCGACTGAACAGACGGTTGAAATGTGCGGAGCTAAGATCAACCTGCGACGCAATGGTGTCCAGCGACGGCTGCTCGCGAAAATGTTGATGGATGTAGACGATAGCCTGCTCGATGCGTGTGTAGTCCGCAGCATTCAGTAGTGGCAGCTCTGACGTAGATTCTGTAGTCATAGTGCAAGCATGGCGTGAAGGCAGCGCAATTGCCACCCGATTCTTGCTATTAGATTAGACTTGAACCAGAACCTATATCAAAATGTAGCGAGCGAAGTTTATTTGAGTACAACCGGAGCGCCGGAGCCGGAGTGTATATGCAAATACATGAGGACTCCGAGCACCGTATGGACGCAAAGAAACGAGCGCAGTAATTTTGATATAGGTTCTAATGAAAATAACTTTTGTCGCTTCTGAAATTACACCCTTCGCAAAAACTGGAGGCTTGGCCGATGTCGCAGCGGCGCTGCCGCAGGCACTGCATACACTGGGACACGATCTTCGTGTCTTCATGCCTTTCTACAGCAGCATGGCGGCGAAGAAGTACGACATCAAGGTGATCGATAGCATCAGGAATGTGGGCTTGATGTTCGGGCAGCATCACTATGAATTTTCTCTCTTGAGCGCCAAGCCACCCGGCTCGTCGCTTGATATCTATCTGATCGATTGCCCTGCACTGTACTCTCGTTCTTCCATCTACACTTATGAACCGGATGAACATCGTCGCTTCCTGATGTTGCAACGCGCCGCACTGGAATCGTGTCAGCGGATGCAGTTCGCGCCGGATATTCTTCACTGCAACGATTGGCACACATCACTACTGCCACTGATGATCAAGACCAGTTACGGGTGGGATCGGTTATTCCAGAAGACGCGATCCGTTTTGAGCATTCACAACATCGGTTATCAAGGACAGTTTGCAGCGAACACGCTGGGTGACATCGGCATCGGCGATATTATTGCCCATATGTATTCACCTGATCTTGCCACCGGACACATCAACTGGATGCGTGAAGGTATTCGACATGCGCATGCTGTCAGCACCGTGAGTCCCACCTATGCCAGAGAAATCTGCACACCAGCAAATAGCTATGGGATGGATGATTCGCTACGGGCACGCAGCAATGGTGTCACCGGCATTCTGAATGGCGTGGACTATGACAGCTGGAATCCAGAAACCGACAAATTACTTCCAGCGCGATTCACTGCGACATCGCTGGCGGGCAAGCAACGATGCAAAAAGGCGTTGATCGAACGCGGCAAATTGCATATTGATACCGATACTCCCATCGTCGGATTAGTGTCGCGGTTGGCAGCACAGAAAGGTATCGATTTGCTATTTGATAGTTTGCTTCAGTTGCTCACGACTCGTGACTTTGCTCTATGCATATTGGGAAGCGGTGAACTTCACTATGTAGACTTTTTTAAGTCGCTGGCAGTGCAATTTCCTGATCGCGTTTATTTCGAGAATGGTTACGATGAATCATTAGCACATCTCATTGAAGCAGGCAGCGACATGTTTCTGATGCCGTCGCTGTATGAACCTTGTGGGTTGAATCAAATGTACAGCTTGAAGTACGGCACTGTTCCCATCGTGCGTAAAACAGGTGGACTGGCCGATTCAGTGCAGCTATGGGATGGACAGACTGGCACGGGCATTGTCTTTGATCACTACGACGTGCCGGCGGTGCTGTGGGCAATTAACACTGCGCTCGACTTGTACAAGATGAAAGACGTATGGCTGCAGATAGTTCAGAACGGTATGGCCAAAAACTTTTCCTGGGCGCAACAGGCGAAGGAATATGTTTCTTTGTACGAAGAAACACGCCGCGTTTAGTTTGCCAATATCCTGGATGTGGCGTTCACTACGTCATTTTACGAAGGCGCATGGGTAATGATTAACTTATACTGCGCGTCTTGAAATCTGGATTGATAAACGCACCATGACATATTGTGTAGGCATACTGGTTAGCGAAGGACTGGTTTTTCTTGGTGATTCACGCACTAATGCAGGCGTGGACCAGATCAGCACATTTCGCAAGGTGAGTGTATTCGAACGTCCCGGTGATCGTGTCATGGTGTTGATGACCTCCGGAAATCTCGCCATTACCCAGGAATTGATCAGTATCCTGCACGAACGCATCGACAATCCTGATGCGCACGCTGGCAGCAACTTGATGAACGCCGCCAACATGTTTGAAGCAACACGATTGATCGGCGATGCCATTCGCGATGTCTATCATCGCGATGCACCCTCATTGAAGGAACATGGTTTGGAGTTCAATGCTGCACTCATTTTCGGTGGACAAATCGGCACCGAACATCCACGCTTGTTTCATATCTATGCAGCAGGCAATTTTATTGAAGCTACTGCCGACACACCTTACTTCCAGATTGGCGAATCGAAGTACGGCAAACCCATACTTGATCGCGTCATTACTCGTAGCTTGAGCTTGCAACGCGCTGTGAAGTGCGCGCTGGTATCAATGGACTCAACAATCCGTTCTAATCTCTCCGTGGGATTGCCGCTTGATTTGGTCTGCGTGCGACGCGACACATTAAAGATTGCCTGTCACATCAACATTGATGCGAATCATGAATACAACGCCATGATCAACCGCAGCTGGAGCGATAGCCTGCGACATGCTTTCCATGCTATTCCTGATCCAGATTGGCTTTAGAAAAACTATGCTTAACGATCTATTTTTGCCGTAGCGTCAGTTCCGTGCTCCCAAGTTAATCAACACGGCTTATGTGTCGTCATATACGCTGCGGTTCCACAACAAAAGATCGTGTTAATCATAGTTTCCCGGCTTGGAACCAAAGCAAGGTTCTGTTACTCGTCGTCCATTCCTAATTCTTTCAATTTGCGTGTGAGCGTGTTGCGGCCCCAGCCAAGCAACTTCGCTGCTTCCTGACGACCACCTTCGGTCTTGCGAAGCGCAACGCGAATCAGTGTGCGTTCGAATTCAGGCATGGCATCATTTAATAGCGGTTCACCGCCAGTGGCTAAACGTTTCTCCGCCCATGCCGTTAACTGTCGCGCCCACTCTTCCTGCAATGCAGCTGCGTTAACGGAGCCACCCAATTCAAGTGGAATATCTGCAACTTTTACTTCGCGACCAGGTGCACTGACCGTCAAACGACGGCAGGCATTCACCAGTTGACGCACATTTCCGGGCCAATCGTAATTGGTGAGCGCAACTTCAGCTTCTTTGGTCAATATCTTTGGTTCAACACCAAGCTCCGTTGCAGCAGAACTTAAATACGAATGCAGCAGCTCTGGAATGTCATCACGACGCATGCGCAGTGGCGGCACTTCAATACGAATGACATTCAAGCGATGTAACAAGTCTTCACGGAATAAACCTTGCTTAACGCGTTCAGCGAGATCCTGGTGAGTCGCGGCGATTACGCGCACGTCAACACGCACGGGAATTTGACCGCCGACACGATAGAACTCGCCTTCTGCGAGCACACGCAACAAGCGTGTTTGCAACTGTGGTGACATGTCACCGATTTCATCGAGGAACAACGTGCCGCCATCCGCCTGTTCAAAGCGACCACGACGTTGTGAATCTGCACCAGTGAATGAACCCTTCTCGTGACCGAACAATTCAGATTCGAGCAAGTCAGCAGTGAATGCTGATGTGTTCAATGCAATGAATGCCTTGTTGGCACGCGGACTGTGACGATGCAGTGCACGGGCAACCAATTCTTTACCTGTGCCGGATTCACCATTGATCAGCACGGTCATGCTGGAACGCGACAAACGACCAATCGCGCGAAATACTTCCTGCATGGCAGGTGCCTGACCCAACATCTCCGGAATCTGGCGAGTCTCTACTGCTGGTTCATCAACAATTTGTTTTTGATTTGCTGCACGACGCACCAGATCGACTGCCTGATCGATATCAAATGGTTTCGGCAGATACTCAAATGCACCACCTTGGTACGCGGACACGGCACTGTCGAGATCAGAATGTGCAGTCATGACAATGACAGGTAACTCGGGTTGTGAATCACGAATCATCGAAAGCAGTTCCAGACCGCTACGACCCGGCATGCGAATGTCGGTCATCAACACGTCAGGACGACCACGACGCAACGCAGACAGTGCTGCATCCGCTTGTTCAAACGCAGTCGGCACCATGCCGCCCTGCTTCAGCGCGCGTTCCAGCACCCAACGGATTGACGCATCATCGTCAACCAACCAAACATTAAGAGGCTTTGACATCTGTATCATCTGTGGTGAACGGAAGTAGTAATGTAAAAACGGTTTTGCCAGGGCGGCTTTCAAATTCAATCAAGCCACCATGACGACTGACCAAATCCTGTGCAATTGCCAGGCCAAGTCCGGTGCCTTCTGCACGACCTGTGACAAAGGGATAGAACAACGTGTCCTGAAGATGTGCAGGCACACCGGGACCGTTGTCTTCGAACTGAATACTGGCAGCTATGCGATGACGTTTTGTACCAATGCTTACCCCAGTAATCGCACGTGTACGAAGTATCAATCGGCCGGAAGTTTTCATCGCCTGAATGGCATTACGACCGAGATTGAGCATGGCCTGAATCAGTTGATTGCGATCCAGCTTGATCGGCGGCAAGCTGGGATCGTAGTCGCGATCAACAACAATGCCTTCGGGTGCATCGGCCACGAGTAGCTGCCGCACATGCTGCAATATCTCGTGAACATTGATGGGTTCCTTGTGTGGCGTATGGCCAGGGCCCAGCAACGAATCCACCAACGCTTTCAATCGATCTGCTTCGCTGATGATGATGGAGGTGTACTCACGCATGCTCGCATCATTCAATTGACGTTCAAGCAATTGCGCTGCGCCACGCAATCCACCGAGTGGATTCTTGATCTCGTGTGCCAGCTGACGAACCATCAAGCGGCTACCGCCCACTTGATTAAGCAATGCCGTCTCGCGCGAGATACGTTGATGCTGTGTGGCATCACTGATTTCAATCAGCGCAGTCGGTCCGGTATCGCTATCCTCAAACGGTGACACAGAAAAATCGATGATGACATCTTCGCTGCCATTGATGGGTCGCGTGCCTAACTCGCGACGTGCATAGGGCTGCCAGGTTTCAAAGGCGCGATCAACAATGGAAGATAGCTCATCAGAATTACGCAATAGTTCGTTCAGCGAACGCCCAAGAATCTGGTTGCGACTGAGTCCCAGCAATGTTTCTGCAGCGACATTCAGATAGTGAACATGCTTGTTCTTATCGACCAGCAGGATGCTGGTATTCAAGTGATCAAGTATGCGCGCCAGATCGGTCATGGGCTGGGGTCGTGACGCCAGTACCGCTACCATGAAGGACTTCGTCCATGTTCAACGGGGTTCATCATTTGAGCTTGCGTTAAAGACATGAGTGAAGACTCGCAATCCCGTTGATTGAATTTCAGGATCGGCACATGCCGGTCGCTACGGTTAAGAAAGCGACTCCGCTGTAGCGAAGTCGCCGCCGGACTGCACCGGAGGATGCAGCCCGGCTTCAGAACATCAACAGCTGTAGTACAGCTCCATCTCAACAGGGTGAGTGGCCATACGGAAACGGGTCACTTCCTGCATCTTCAATGCAATGTATGCATCAATGACGTCGTTAGTGAACACGCCACCACGTGTAAGGAACTCGCGATCCTTGTCGAGGTGTTCCAGCGCCATGTCGAGCGAATGGCACACTTGTGGAATGTGCTTGGCTTCTTCTGGCTCCAGATCGTACAGATCCTTGTCAGCTGGTTCGCCGGGATGAATCTTGTTCTGGATACCATCCAGACCGGCCATCATCATTGCAGTGAATGCAAAGTATGGGTTGGCCGATGAGTCAGGGAAGCGCACTTCGATACGACGTGCCTTGGGATTTGCAACCCATGGAATACGAATAGAAGCAGAACGATTACGGGCTGAGTAAGCCAGCATGACAGGTGCTTCAAAGCCTGGAACCAGACGCTTGTAGCTGTTGGTGCCTGCATTGGTGAATGCATTGATGGCTTTAGCGTGCTTGATAATGCCGCCGATGTAGTACAGCGCGGTTTCAGAGAGACCGCCGTACTTGTCACCCGCGAACAGTGCAACGCCTTCCTTTTGCAAGGATTGATGCACATGCATGCCCGAACCATTGTCACCGACCAGCGGCTTCGGCATGAAGGTCGCGGTTTTGCCATGCAGATGAGCAACGTTGTGCACAACGTACTTCAGAATTTGAACTTCGTCGGCCTTGCGAACCAGTCCACCGGCGCCAACGCCGATTTCGCACTGACCACCAGTGGCCACTTCGTGGTGATGCACTTCAACCACCATGCCCATCTCTTCGAGCATGTTACACATTGCACCGCGGATGTTCTGGAAGGCATCAACAGGTGGAACAGGGAAGTAACCGCCCTTGATACCAGGACGATGACCCATGTTGCCTTCTGGATAATTGGTGTTGGAGTTCCATGCACCTTGTCCAGAATCGATTTCGTAGCTGCAACCGCGCATTTCGCTGGTCCAGCGCACGCTATCGAAAATGAAGAATTCGTTTTCTGGTCCGAACAACGCACCGTCTGCAATACCAGTGGACTTCAGGTAAGCCTGTGCGCGCTTGCCGATGGAGCGAGGATCGCGCTCATAACCTTGCATGGTTGCAGGCTCGAGCACATCGCAACGGAGGATCAGGGTAGGATCATCGAAGAAAGGATCAGCCACTGCAGTGGTCGCATCCGGCATCAGGATCATGTCGGATTCGTTGATGCCCTTCCAGCCAGCGATCGACGAGCCGTCGAACATCTTGCCATCGACGAAGAACTTGGCGTCCACCTGTGAGGCGGGAACCGTTACGTGCTGTTCCTTGCCGCGTGTATCTGTGAAACGCAGATCCACGTATTTGATTTCCTTGTCTTTGATTAAGCTGAGTACATCAGCGCCGCTTGTCATGTAAAGAACTCCTCCGGAAAAGTTCGACGGATGTTTTTGCATTACTCACCCTCGACCGCCCGTCGCCAATCGAAGGTATGACTGTGTGGAATCACAAGGGTGCAGGAAGTATGCCAGCGCACTGCGGTCGCGCAGTTGCTTGTCATTGCTAGCGTCGCCCCGGAAACCGGCGGAATGTTAGCACCATCTGAGCGCAGCGTTGGGGAATACTCGCACCACCTCTGAGCAAGTTAGTCATGCTGGACAATCAAACGGCGGCAGCATGCCTTCAGCTATACTTCCTGACTTTGCCGCTGCGTAAAACCTTATTCAAAGGAAACCTCCGATTTTTTATGAGTTCTGCCAATAAAACGCCCGACAAAACGCCTCAGAGTTTTCAGGATTTGATCCTTTCTCTACAGCGCTACTGGGCTGAGCGCGGTTGCGCGGTACTACAGCCCTACGACATGGAGGTAGGCGCAGGCACCAGTCACACTGCCACATTTTTGCGCGCCATTGGACCCGAGCCGTGGAAGGCCGCTTATGTGCAACCCAGTCGTCGTCCCAAAGATGGACGCTATGGTGAAAATCCCAATCGTCTGCAGCACTACTATCAATTTCAGGTGGTGTTGAAGCCAGCACCTGCGGACATCCTCGACATGTATCTCGGTTCACTCGAAGCAGTGGGCTTCGATCTGAAAAGCAACGACATTCGCTTTGTAGAGGACGACTGGGAAAACCCAACACTGGGTGCATGGGGCTTGGGCTGGGAAGTGTGGTTGAACGGCATGGAAGTCACGCAGTTCACCTACTTTCAGCAAGTCGGTGGAATTGATTGCAAGCCGATCACCGGCGAAATCACTTACGGATTAGAACGTCTGGCGATGTACCTGCAAGGTGCAAATAATGTGTTCGATCTGGTTTATACACCGGGCCTGAAGTATGGCGATGTGTTCCATCAGAACGAAGTGGAACAGAGCGGATACAACTTTTCGCATAGTGATGCA
>DATAHE010000232.1:0-7905 GCA_036263355.1 Steroidobacteraceae bacterium
CATGGTGTGGTACTGGGATGGTCCCGACGCATATACCTCGGCTGAAGCCGCAGATGCAGCAGGTAAACATGCAGGTTTCCTCTTCCAGAAAGGCGCGATCGACTTTGCAGGCGGCACCGTGGTGCATATCAACGCAGGTATCGCTGCATTGGTAGCAGCCATCGTCGTTGGTCCACGCAAAGGTCTGGGCAAACTGCACTTCGCACCTCACAGTTTGATGATGACTGCCGTCGGCACCGGCATGTTGTGGATGGGCTGGTTCGGCTTTAACGCTGGCTCGGCTCTTGAAGCAAACGGTGGCTCTGGCTTGGCATTCTTCAACACCCTGTTCGGTACCGCTGTTGCAGGTGTTGCATGGACTGGCACTGAATGGCTGCTGAAGGGCAAGCCCAGCTTGCTCGGTGTCTGCTCAGGTATCGTTGCAGGCCTCGTTGCCATCACACCAGCCGCTGGTTTCGTCGGCCCGAAAGGCGCCTTCGTGATCTGCGCTGTCGCTGGCATCGTATGCTTCCTCGCTGCAACCAAACTGAAGTCGCTGCTCGGTTATGACGATGCGCTCGACGCCTTCGGCGTTCACTGCGTCGGCGGCATCATCGGTGCTCTCGGCACGGGTATCTTCGTGAACCCAGCGCTCGGTGGTACTGGTGTGTATGACTACGTCGCCAATGCGGTAGGTGCATTCGATGCCGGTGCCCAGTTCAAGGCACAGCTCATCGCAGTTTGCACCTCACTGCTGTGGTCCGGTGTCGTTGCTCTTGTGGTATTGCTGGTGCTCAAGTACACCATCGGTATCCGTTCCAGCGACGAAGCCCAGGAAGAAGGTCTGGACTTGGCCGACCACGGCGAAAAGGCTTACAACATGTAAGCCTTTCCCCGGCCTGATCACTTTCCTGGCTGGGTCGACAATTAAACCGGGTACCGCAAGGTGCCCGGTTTTTTTATGACACTTCCATTTAGGCACTTTAATGATCTTGTTTGTGACAGCGGTCAACGCATGTCGGTGAACACTTGCCAGAATTGCCTCCGTGACAGGTTATGTGACAAAGTCCCATTGGCCTGCGCAGGGTTCACATCTGGAGTTAATGTCATGTCACGTCCTGTAATGGGTTTGGTCTTTTCCCTCGCCTGCTTGCTGACCTCATCAGTATGGGCAGACGTATACAAATACGTCGACGAAAAGGGTCAGGTGAAATACACCGACAAGCCGGAATTGCTGCCCGCGGAACTGCTGGCACGTATGAAATCGCAACGAACCGACAACGCTGCTGTCGCTGAAAGAGTCGCCGCCGAACAACAGCAGACGCAGGAAAAGAACGCCGAGCAAGCCAGCGCCGCTGACAAGCAGAAAGCGCAGAAGAACACTGCCGCTGACAAAGCTGAACGCTGCACCAAAGCCCGCGAACGCTATGATCAAATCATGTCTGCACAGCGCGTCTATTCCACCAATGAAAAAGGCGAGCGTGTCTACATGGACGACAAAGAAGTAGAAAAATCACGCGCGTCCGCCAAGCAGATGATGGATACCTGGTGCAACTGATTACATTCAATCATTCAAACTCAACTGTGGCGGCATTGGCCGCCACAATCATTTTTAAACTATGAAAACTGGATTTATCGGCCTTGGCGCAATGGGTGTAGGCATGGCGCGCAACCTTCATCGCGCAGGACTACTGACGACGATCTGGAACCGTACAGGCGACAAAGCTCGCGCGCTCGCTGATGAGTTAGGCTGCGTTGCCGCTGCTTCACTGGCAGAACTTGCATCACACTGTGATGCCATTATGATCTGCGTTTCTGCTGATGACGATGTGCGTGCTGTGGTAAAGGAGCTGCTTCCTGCGATGCGACCCAGCACATTAGTCATCGACTGCTCCACTGTCAGCGCGAGCACCGCTCGCGCCTGTGCTAGTGAATGCACGCAAGTGCAATGCGATTTCCTTGACGCACCTGTCAGCGGTGGCGTGGAAGGCGCCCATCTGGGCCCCCTTGCCATCATGGTGGGTGGAACTGAAGCGGCTTTTGCAAAAGCGCAGCCCATCCTGCAGAGCATTGGCAAAACGATTACTCATTTCGGTGATAGCGGAGCCGGCCAGGCAGCAAAGGCAACCAACCAGATTCTGTGCGCAGGGGCTATTCAAGCCGCCGCTGAAGCCATGGCCTTTGCAAAAGCCGAAGGCCTACCACTGGGAAAAATTGTTGAAACCTTGAGCAAAGGTGCAGGCAACAGTTGGTACTTCACGCATCGTGCGCCAAATATGGTTAACAACAACTATGAAGGTGGTTTCAAAGTTCGCCTGCACGAAAAAGACCTGAAGATCTGCAGGGAGATGGCACAACAACATGGCACGTCGTTACCGCTTATCGAAATGACATTGATTCAGTATCGTCGCCTCATCGAACAAGGTCATGGCGATGACGATATCTCTACGCTATTTCGCCTCAAAGAGGCGCTGTTCAATCGTTAATTGACGACCATGCCCCCCTCGCCTGCACGCAATACCTTTCATTTGCCGGACTTTTGCTCTGGCAACATGACGCTGGCAGTGGTGTTGATTGTTGAATTAGTAGCGTTATTGCTTTCCACCGCACGTGCATCGCTACATAATAATTTCTGGGTAGATCTCGCCGCCAGTTCGCTATTCTTGCTATGGCAAGGCTTGATCATCGCTGCTGTGTTGTGCCGTTCGCGTTACTGGTTGAAAAGAATCGATGGACCCAAAGCTTACGCCATCACGCTAGGTCTGATCCTGACGTGCGCGCTTGTGGTAGCTGAAGTTATATTTCAGATTGGCAATTTTGCAGGAGCCGGTCTGGACTTGTTATCTGACGTATTTCCCGTAACGCATGCAGGATTTCTGCTACGCACTTTCGCTGTTGCATTTATTGTCGGCAGCTTGACGTTACGTTACTTCCACATTGCAGGTGAATGGCGCAGCAGTGTCGAGCTGGAAGCACAAGCACGCATTCGTGCACTGCAGGCACGTATCCGACCACACTTCCTGTTCAACAGCATGAATACAATTGCATCGTTAACACGCACGGATCCGCAGCGTGCAGAAACGGCGATAGAAGACCTTGCTGATCTTTTTCGTGCCAACCTGAAAGATGCGCGAGGTCACATCTCACTGAAGGACGAGCTGGAAATTGCGCGTATCTATCAACGCATAGAACAGCTACGGCTCGGCTCACGTTTGAATATCAACTGGCAAGTCGATGCACTTCCCATGCAGGCGCAGGTTCCCTGCTTGCTATTACAGCCGCTGGTTGAAAATGCTGTGTATCATGGTATTGAGCCACTTCCAGACGGTGGCACGATTGAAGTCAAAGGTGAATACGATGGTGACTTCATAAAGATCAGCGTTAGCAATCCCGTTGTTTCCGCAGAGTCGTTGCAGCACCAAACCAGAAAGCACAACGGAAATGGTATTGCGCTGGATAACATCCGTCAGCGTCTTGAGCTGGCCTGGCCCGGCCGGGCACAGGTAGAATTGCAGCAGGACTCGAACGCATACAAAGTCGAGTTGTACTTTCCTTATCAGGGCAAGACGGGACAAGAATAGCAATGCGCATTCTGGTTGTTGATGATGAGTTGCCAGCACGAGAACGTTTAAAACAATTGCTGGGAGAACTGGAAGATTGTGAGGTGATTGGCGAAGCCGCCAACGGCCAGCAAGCATTACAGCTATCACAACAGCTTCAACCCGATGTGGTTTTGCTTGACGTGCGTATGCCAGGATTATCTGGCATCGAAGTCGCACAACACTTCAATTCGCTTGAATCACCACCAGCAGTGATCTTTGCCACAGCCTATGATGAATATGCAGTGGATGCATTTGAATCCGAAGCAATTGGTTACTTGCTGAAGCCAGTACGTAAAGAAAAACTCGCGCGCGCACTGCGCCACGCCGGACGTGTTTCAAGTGGTCGACTGCGCCAACTGCAACAACATTCAACGGCACCGGAACAACGTCGGGCGCACATCTGTGCGCGTCTCGGTGAACAACTGAGACTAATACCAGTTGTTGATATACGTTACTTTCTGGCTGAACAGAAATTTACTACCGTGAAGCATCGCAACGGCACCGACCTGATTGATGAATCATTGAAGGACTTGAGTGGCGAATTCGGTGACGACTTTATTCGTATTCATCGCAATGCACTAATCGCCGAAAAAGCCATTGACAGAATTGAACGTGACGCACAAGGCCAGTACCGGATATGCCTGCGTGATTCGGAAGAAACATTACCAATCAGTCGTCGCCATGCCAGCGCTGTATTGCGTCGCGTGCGCGGCGCGAAAGAATAAATTGTGCGCTGACAATCCACTACGCTTATCGCCATGACTGACGATCATTCAGCACCAACAATATTTCGTCGGCGTATTCGCAGCTTTGTGCTACGCACGGGTCGTATGACCTCTGGCCAACAACGAGCAATGGATGACTTGTGGTCTCACTTTGGTGTTGACTATACCCAGCAGTGCCTGGATTTCGACAAGTTATTCTCGCGACATGCGCCACGCATGATTGAGATCGGTTTTGGTACCGGGGAAGCGCTGTTGCAATTCGCACAATCACATCCCGACATGGATTGTCTTGGTATTGAAGTACATCGTCCTGGCGCTGGGCATCTTTTATTGCAAATGCAAACGACTGGAGTCAACAACATTCGTGTCAGTTGTCATGACGCCGTCGAAGTATTGACACACCAGATACCTGCGAACAGCATTGACGCGATCCATATATTTTTTCCCGATCCATGGCATAAGACCCGTCATCATAAACGTCGGTTGATACAACCTGCGTTCGCAGATCAGATGGCACGTGCCTTAAAAACTGG
Source organism: Steroidobacteraceae bacterium (assembly GCA_036263355.1). Lineage (GTDB taxonomy): Bacteria > Pseudomonadota > Gammaproteobacteria > Steroidobacterales > Steroidobacteraceae > CAILZL01. Next base: position 4,840 of record DATAHE010000232.1, read on the forward strand.
TGGCTCGCTGAGGCTGGCAACAGATTGGCAGGACTATGCAAATCACATGCGTGCTGTACTGGATAAACATCTGGCATTTAAAAATATCGCAGGCACGGCAGGCTTTGTGGCACGTCCAGATCACCGCCCATTAACGCGATTCGAACGTCGCGGGCATCGATTAGGTCACGGTGTATGGGATATGGAGTACGTGAAGGCATGATGTGTAAATTGCCGACTTGAATTCTCTGTAGAAGAAGCATAAAACGGTCCCACGTCTGGTTGTCTCTACGATCCTGCGCTTTCCTTTTAGAGCAACCCCTCGTTCCTGAATCACGATTGTTTCTCATGTGGTTTGCCCGTTGGAGGACCATCCATGAATTACCCCGCACCAATCGTAGGGAACTGGTACCAAGGCCATGATGGCCAGATCTTTGAAGTCGTCGCCGTTGATGAGGATGATCATACCGTCGAGATTCAGCACTTCGATGGAACTCTCGAGGAGTTTGATGATGATGGCTGGGTTGCATTAACGCCCGAAGAAGCAGATGCACCCGAAGACTGGACAGGTTCTGTAGATGTGGAACCCGAAGATCACGATGAGGATGAAACGGCAGAGCTACCCACATGGCTGGGCTCGAGTCTTCTTGATCGCGATGAAGCCAGTGGCTTTTCAGAAGTACCGACGAGATAAATCTATCAGCGCATATCAATGGATAACATTATCGAATGTTATCCTGTTGTGTTGTTTGATGCTCAATGGTTTCCGTTGCGGCTGTTCCGACCGACGTATCGATATTGCCACTGCGCACCATGAACCAGAACAGGAAAATGCCCGGCAGTGCGATCACTGTGGTGAACAAGTAGAAATCTACATAGCCCCACTGCTTGATAAACATGCCCGCAGTGGTTCCAGTTAATACTCTTCCTACGATGCTGGCCGCAGCAGAAATTAGTGCATATTGGCTCGCCGTATATCGCAAGTCACACAACGCAGAGAAGTAGGCAACCACGGTGACGCCACCAATGCCACTGGCAATATTCTCGAAGCAAATAGCGCCTGCCAAACCCAAGTTCGAATGACCTGCGGCCGCGAGCCATGCGAAGCTGAGATTTGATACCGCCATCAATACCAGACTCCACATCACCGAGCGCTTGAGTCCAAGCTTCGAATACAGAATGCCGCCCAGAAAAATACCGGCGAGGTAGGCCCAGAATCCAAAACCCACATCGTAGATTGCAATCTCATCATTAGTGAATTGGAGATCGTTGAACAACAAACGGAATGTAAGATTGGCTAGCGTGTCGCCCACCTTGTGCACAAGAATAAAAAGCAGCACCAGAATTGCGCCGGGTCGTTGAAAGAACTCCACGAGTGGAGAAACAATCGTCTCGACCACCGAGCCGAGTGGCTTCTTTGTATTCAAAGCGTGATGACGCTCTGGCTCGCCCAATAACAATCCGACGGCCACTGCGGGAATGGCAAAGATCGCGCAGGCTGAATAAGCGATGTGCCAATCGAAGCGGCTGGCAAGTAATAGCGCCAACGCGCCCGCACTCACCGATCCAATTCGCCAACCATATTGAGACATGCCTGATCCCACACCTAGCTGGTGCGGTTCGAGCATCTCAATGCGATAGGCATCAATCACGATATCGAATGTGGCTCCCGCGACGCCGACGAGCACGGCTGCCCGTACAGTCGCAAACAGATCCGCTTGAGGGTCAACAATTCCTAGATTGATGATCGCGGCGGCCACCGCCATGGCTGACAACACTAGCCAGGAAACACGCTGACCCAACCTGCACAATAGTGGAATACGGACGCCCTCTACCATCCATGCCCACAACCATTTGAAGTTATACACAAGGAAGGCCAACGTAAACGCGGTGACTGCTTTTTTATCGATACCATTTTGTGCAAGACGTGTAGTCAGTGTTGCAGCAAGCATCGCGTAAGGAACACCAGAAGACATGCCCAGAAAAAGCGCTGCGATGGGTGCACGTTCGGTGTAGGGCCTGATAGATAGTGGTAGCTTCGCGCGCCAGTTGTTGTCGACATTCATGGGACTTATTCTTTCAGCATTGACAACCGGCTCACGACTACTCGCGATTATGCAGCCGACAATTGTCATCGAATTGATGTTGCCGCAGTATACGCATATCGCTTGGATATCAGCATAAGATTATCCTGATCTTTATTCTTCTCGTAGTTTCTTTTCGACACATGACGCAACCACAAAAAGACTTCAGTTCCCGGGCTTTTGTTGATTTTTGTCTCGACCTGGGCGTACTGCGCTTCGGTGAATTCAGACTGAAATCAGGGCGGCTTAGTCCTTACTTTTTCAACGCAGGCTTGTTCAATCATGGTGCCGCCATCGCACAATTGGGCCGGTTCTATGCCAACGCTATTTCAGCCAACAAGCTGGAATACGACATGTTGTTTGGTCCGGCATACAAGGGCATTCCATTAGTAACCAGCGCTGCGATAGCGCTGGCTGATCATCATCAATGCAATAAACCCTGGGCGTTCAATCGTAAGGAAGCAAAGGATCACGGTGAAGGCGGCAATATTGTTGGCACGCCATTGAAAGGTCGAGTACTGATTGTAGATGATGTGATCACGGCTGGCACCGCAATACGTGAGTCAGTGGATATCATTCGCGCCGCAGGTGCGACTCCCTGTGGAATCGTTCTGGCGTTGGACCGACAGGAGCGTGGACAATCAAATCTATCCGCGGTGCAGGAAGTTGAACAACAATTCGGACTGCCGGTCACCAGCATCATTAAACTGGGAGATTTGATTGAGCATCTGCGCAATTCCACCGACTCTTCAACGGTCTTGAATGCAGTTGAACAGTATCGGGACCAGTATGGGATTGCGAGCTAGTGCACATCTGCGTGGAAAAAACTGGCTCTCGCCGCCAGACCGATGCAGAATCCAACAAATCCCACGCGCACTCAGTTCCAAAAAGCCTATGAAACGCAGTTTGTTGCCGGTGTTGCTGTACTTACTCAGTTCCTTCGTTCTCGCGGCGAACACGAATCGTCCAGCGCCTAATCATCCCACTTCGGGTGGAAACCGAG
>DATAHE010000233.1:0-2738 GCA_036263355.1 Steroidobacteraceae bacterium
TATGAACGCCGAGCTTGACACCCTCGCCCGCAAGATTACTTCCGGCATTAACATCCAAATGCTCCAGTGACAGCTCATACTCACCATCATGCGGCGCGAAGAAAAATCCAGTCCATTGTGCACTCATTGATCTGCCGCCACGTGCAGTGATCACGCCACCAAATGACATACCGCCGATGTTGGTTTCCACTTGAGAAAGCACTGGCTTACCAGCTCCGTTGGCATTGGCATAATAGTTAGCAAGTAACCCAATTTGCTTGTGATCGCGAGTCGGACTGAAATATCTTGCATCCAGCACACGCGGTGACCATTCATTGTCAACACCTGCTTCGAAATCAATTTTAACGGTAGATGGCACCTGCGCACGGATTGCCTGCAATGGCGTTACAAACTCACTTGCCAGAACCTGCGAGCTGCCACTACCTTGCACAATTGCCGCATCAGCGTTTGGACCAATCACTGCCACGCGCTTGATCTTGTTTGCGTCCAGTGGCAAAGCATCATGATCGTTCTTGAGAAGAACTAGCGCCTCCGTTGCAATATCACATGCCAGTTTGTGATGCTCCTGAACATGCAACTCACTCATATGCTTGTTCGTTTTCTGCTCGGCATCGAGATGTCCGGTGCGCGCATACAATCGCAACATGCGTCGCGCCGCATCATTGACTGCCGCCTCGCTCACTTGCCGATAGTACACAGCGTTGATCAAGCTCTGACCGAGTACCTGCGCTGGACCGGGCATCTCGAGATCAAGTCCACTGCTGATGACGTTCAGTGAGTGGGCTGCGCCCCAGTCAGACATCACCACACCATCGAATCCCCACTCTTTCTTGAGTAACTGCTTCAGCAATTCACCGTGCTCAGTCATGAAGGTGCCGTTAAGTCGGTTATAAGCAGTCATTAATGCCCAAGGATGTGCTTCCCGTACCACGGATTCGAATGGAACCAAGTACAGTTCATTTAACGTGCGCTCATCAATATTGGAGCTGCCACGAAATCGCTCTGTCTCTTGTTCGTTGCCAATGAAGTGTTTAGGTGTCGCACTAACGCCAGTGCTCTGCATACCTTGCACATAACCCACACCGATGCGACTAGTTAACACCGGGTCTTCACCAAATGTTTCAAAGTTCCTGCCTGCCAGTGGCGAACGAACCAGATTGATGTTCGGCCCCAGCATCACCTGCACATCATGTTCACGGGCCTCCTCACCAATCGCTTTACCCATTGACTGCGCCATCGCGACATTCCATGTTGATGCCAGCGCGATACCAACGGGATAAACAGTCGCTACCGTACCGTCATTGGCACGAACACCATGTGCACCATCAGAGAAGGTCATTCCACGTATACCTAGTCGCTCAATGGATGCCGTATCAAAGCCACTGATGCCGGAAAGCAAAGACACCTTCTCTTCCAGTGTCAACTTGGCAAGGATTTGATTGATACGCGCTTCCGATGCAGAGTTACTGGCAGCCGGAGATGTCTCAGCCGCTACCGCCCCGCCGACGATCAGCCAGCTGAATACAAGGCAAATGCTTATTTTGGTGAACACAGTAACCAAGCCTGGAAACGCAATTTCAATGAGTGCGAACATAGCAAGTGTTGTCGTCTGAGTAAAACTTGTCTGCTAACATTTCCGCAATGAAGCCATCTACCACTCCCGTCAACTCCATCTTGTTCGTATGCATGGGGAATATCTGCCGTTCACCTGCGGGTGAAAATGTGATGCGCAAGATGCTGACAGATGCAGGACTTGCCGACAAAGTAAGACTTGATTCAGCGGGAACGCATGGCTACCACATTGGCCACCCGCCCGACTCACGGATGATTCAGGCCGGACGCAAACGCGGCTTGCCCATGACTGGTGCAGCACGCAAAGTCACGCCACAGGATATCGATTCATTCGACCTGGTGCTGGCGATGGGCGAAGACAACTACCAGGAACTGATCAGGTTATCGACGGAACACAACCGTCACAAGGTGAAGCGCTTTATCTCGTATTGCGTCAGGTTCAAAGATGATGAAGTGCCTGATCCCTACTACGGCGAGATGCGTGATTTCGAATACGTGCTGGAGTTGTTGGAAGATGGGTGCGGGGAGATATTGAAACGAATCAATTCACTTTGAACACGTCCAACGCGTAATGCAGATGAAAACGCGCCCTCATCACAAGAGCGCCTACTGGCTTATTCCTTCCTAATCTTCTCCAACCCACCCATATAAGGCCGCAGCACTTCCGGAATCACAATGCTGCCATCAGGTTGCTGATAGTTTTCCATCACGGCCACTAACGCACGCCCCACGGCAACACCTGAACCATTCAATGTGTGCAACGGTTCAGGCTTGCCAGTTTCGGGATTACGCCAACGAGCTTGCATGCGACGCGCCTGAAATGCCTCGAAGTTGGAGCAAGACGAAATTTCGCGATACTTCTGTTGACCGGGCAACCACACTTCGATGTCATACGTCTTCGATGAACCAAAGCCAATATCACCGGCGCACAAACACGCAACGCGATAAGGCAGATTCAATCGCTTCAGCACTTCCTCTGCATTGGCGGTCAACCGCTCGTGCGCATCGTTCGAGTCTTGCGGACGAACGAGTTGAACGATCTCCACCTTTTCAAACTGGTGCTGACGAATCATGCCGCGAGTGTCTCTGCCTGCAGCACCCGCTTCAGCGCGAAAGCAAGGAGTATGCGCAACGTAGCGCAGTGGCAATTGATCCGCTTCGATGAT
>DATAHE010000234.1:0-4929 GCA_036263355.1 Steroidobacteraceae bacterium
GGCTTGCAGCATGCCGATTACTTCAGGCGTGATGCGCAACCCAGATTGGCTGCGACGCGCATCAATAGCAGTCCGTGGCTGCATAACCTCACCATGTCGTTGAATCTGACATCGACACTGACTGCGTATGGCAGTTATAGCCGAGGGCTGGAAGACAACGGCAATGCGCCTGACAGCACGAGTAATCGTGGACAGCCGCTGCCAGCCATCAAGTCACGGCAATATGATGTTGGTGTTTCGTGGTCACCGAATGCGGAGACCAAGTTGATCGTCGGTTACTTCAATATCAAGAAGCCCTATGCCGCTGCAGATTACACCAACACTTATCGTCTGCTCGGCGATGAGACTCACAGCGGCCTTGAGTTAAGTTTAAATGCATCCCCATTGCAAGGATTGACCGTGGTTCTGGGCGGGGTGTTCACTGATCCGCACATCGATAATGTTGGTGATGCGAAGGAGGTGATCGGCAAGTTGCCGGTAAGCCAGCCACGCAATATTGCGCAGCTTAATCTCGATTACGTGTTGCCTTTCGCGCCGCAGGCATCCGTTAATCTTTCCATCAACGAATTCAGTAGTTTTGCCACCACCGTAGACAACCGTTTCAATAACAGCTATCCAACCATTGTGAATGTGGGTGGCCGCTACAAGTTCAAGATGCGTGCAACGCCGTATACGTTGCGCTTGATCATCGCCAATGCCACTAATCAGTATTTCTGGTATCAAGCGGGCACGCACGCATTCCAGCCATCGCATGATGCCACTGCTACATTGTCTATAGCCGCAGATTTCTAGCTGAAGCCTGTCTCAAAATTACTGCGCTCGATCCAACTGGATTTTTTGATAAGTGCTTTCGTAGTGTCTTTGCAAGTTAAGTGGCGCTTGCATGCTGTGCGTCGCAGAAGAGTTCGGCACTGATTTTTCTGATGATTCCGGCCATTGTTGTACATCAACTTTGAAAATTTGCTATGGTCGGCGCTTTCCCTTCAAGGCTTAAGGTTACTCGTGACTTCTTCTCCGCGCGCTCCCGTTTCGATTGCACACCAGATTGGTTTTAAAGAATTTGTCGCGCTGGCTGCGTTGATGATGGCCTGTCAGGCGCTGGCGATTGATGCCATGTTGCCGGCGTTGCGGACCATCTCCGAACAGCTTGGGGTGACTGATGAGAATCATGCGCAATGGATCGTGCTGACATACATGGCAGGCATGGGTTGCGGCCAGTTGTTCTGGGGGCTGCTCTCGGATCGCTTTGGCCGTCGTGTAGTTCTTCTCGTCGGGCTGGCCATGTACGTGGGAGCGGCGTTGCTCGTTGGACTATCTGGCACGTTTGAAGTGCTGTTGCTGTGGCGTTTTATTCACGGCGTCGCTGCATCCAGTGCCATCGTCGCACGCTCCATGATTCGTGATCTGTACGAAGGCAGAACAATGGCGCGTGTCATGTCGTTGACCTTTATTGTCTTCATGATGATTCCGGTGATTGCGCCTTCCATCGGACAGCTTGTGCTGCTTGTCGCGCCGTGGCGTTCCCTGTTTCTATTGTTCGGTGCTTATGGTGCGGTGATGTGGCTGTGGGTGTTGTGGCGATTACCGGAAACCCTGCATCCTGAGTATCGCATGACGTTGGATGTTCAGAACATCAAGAAAGCAGTAGTCAAGGTCGTAACTGATCGCGCTTCGGTGTGGAACACGCTTGCAGTCACTGTGATTGTTGCAGCCATCTTCGGCTATGTGGCGATGGTGTCACAGATATTTAACGATGTATTCCAGCGCCCTGGGGTGATGCCAACGATGTTTGCCGCCTGCGCAGCGTCGATGGGGTTGATGTCCTATATCAACTCGGCAGTGGTTGAGCGCATCGGCATGCGTGTGGCATCCCAGACGGGATTGTTCCTGTTTATCTCGTTAACACTCATACATTCCATTGTGGCTTGGAGTGGTCATGAAAGTATGGTGACCTTTGTCATTCTGCAATCAGCGACTATGAGCTGCGTGGGTTTGATGGTTGCCAACTTCGGCACGATGGCGATGGAGCCCATGGGAGCCATCGCGGGTGTGGCAGCGTCTATGCAAGGTTTTGTGGGCACCACCGGTGCAGCATTGATAGGCGCTGTCGTTGGTCGTCAATTCAATGGCAGTACATTGCCCTTGGCAGCCGGTTCATTGTTGTTAGGATTAGCCGCGCTGGTGTGTGTGCTGATTGCTGAGCGGGGACGGTTGTTCAAACCACATCAGGGTTCAGCGGCGGTGGATGCGGTGCATTAATGCATCGCATCCGCATCTCTGTTATTTGAAGCAACGCCAGAAATCCCTCTCACAACTTACTATCGCTGAGTCTACTAATCTTTCTTTTCTGATTGTCGGGCGATCTTGAAGTTAATGGCAATCGGCTGCGTGGTGGCAACGTATTCTCCATTCGATACAGCGGGATCATAGTTAAGCATTTCAACAAATCGCAGCGCCGCAGCATCCAGTTCATCCGAACCCGATGAGCCGCTGACGGCCGCACTGATGGGGCAGCCGCGTTCATTGATCTTCATCGCCAGCACCACAATGCCTTCTATACCTTCGCGTCGGCTTTGATCTGGATAGTAACTGTTGATGTCAGGCACGGGTCCGGTCATCTTCGCAGGCGAATCATTGCGTGATAGACCGGCTTGATGCGTAGTGTTGATATTGGATGACTTGTTAGTGCCTGTCACGGAAGGGCAAGGTGTCGACCGTGACAGGTATTCAACCTCCTGCATGCGCTGCTTACTGGTGCCGATCTTTTTAACCACGCTGTTGCGGTCGGCGATCAACGCACTAATCCACTCTTTGTATGCAGCGCGCCACGTGTCCTTTAGCGGAGTGTCCTGCGTCACGGCGCGACGGAATTGCAATTCACTGCGTGCGACGACTTCACCATGTACCATATCTGCAGGTAGTCGGTTCTTCGTCAGGGCACGATGCCAAAGATTTTGTTCGCGTTCCACTGCATGTAGTGACTGCCAGTAACTGGTGATGGCCTGTTCATGGGCGCGTCTGGTTTCATCAATCGATGCCAGCTCATTGAATTGAAACTGCGCTTCGCTGGCATCGTTGAATTCAAGCGCTGTTTCGAGCGCAAGCGTCGTGTCGACTTTGCGTTTGATTTCGCTTTCCACAAAATCGCGAAGATCTTCCTGCAGGGTTCGCCCGCGAACATCCTTCGCCGGAACATCTGCCATGCTCGCCATGGGAATTGAAGAAGCCTCGGGCGCGTTACTTTCCAGGATCTTCAGCTTGCGGAAGTTCTCACGCACCATCATCAGCTGAATTGCGTCAGCGCGTTCGGTAAAGCCTCCGTCACTCACTGCAGGATTGAAAGGCGATGCGTTTGCATTCTCCAGTGCAGCTGGAGCGGCGACAGCAAGTGCGGCGACACAGACACTAACGCGAATATTCAAGGGGACGAGCTTTCGCAAGCTTTGCTCCGGAGCTGACATCAAGGTCGCGAAGTTTAGCCAAGGTTTCGGCAAATTGGAGTGGGGCGACGCGCTATCCGGTTACTTTTTTGCATTTGTTCCAGCGTGGTGCCTGGCGAATGCTGCTTACTGCACATATTCCACGTCCAGATTGCGGCTGTCAGAGCGACCTTGATCATCCACGGCGCTGATGACGAAGTGTCCCGAATGCGGAGGCGTCCATGGAATGGCAACGCCAGCAACGCCATCACCCACATATCCTGCATTTACAAACCAGAACACCTGCTTGCTGTCAGCTGCAAGATGACAGGCAAGTGGAACACTTTGCGATTCGCCATGCATGCGCAGTGTGTATGTCACAGAAGTGACCGGCGAAGTGATATGCGGCGTGCTGTCGTTGTCGGCGTTCACCACTGTTGAGCAACGATTAACCGGTGGTGCACGGCGTGGCATACCAGCCTGTGCGAATGATTGGGCCAGATCACTCGGCCAGTATTCAAACACCTCCGAACGAATATGCTGCATATCGTATGGAGGGCAGGCCATTGTGCCGGTGCGCGTATCGATCATCACACGGCGATGCACGTCACTCACTTTGATGGGCGATACACCCGGTATAAACCAAGTTGACACTATCTGCGGACAGGCAGCATTGGGAAGATCGCCAGACGCGGCACACACTTCAACGTGTTTAAGTTTTCTGGGTGGCAGATAAATGTCCTTCATATTCTCGCGACTCTGTAGCGCATCGGTCATGCGGAAGAACAACGGTGCTGCAGCTTGTATGCCGATAAAAGCCGGGTTGCTGCTGCCATCAAAATTGCCCACCCATACCGCGAGCACATAATGGCCGACAATGCCGACAGTCCAGGCATCACGAAAGCCCCATGAGGTGCCTGTCTTCCACGCGATATGAACATCACCATGCCGACTCGCTGCCGCATCATCGGGACGCACATTCTGTTGCAGCATGTCCAGTACCATGAAGCTTGCTGCGTCTGACAACAATGGAGTGCCTTCGTTCTGTTTGTCACTTACTCGATAACGCAGTGGTTGCAACTGCCCGTGATTGGCCAGCATCGCATACAGCGTTGTCAGCTCTTCCATCGTTATTTCCCCACCACCGAGTGCTAACGCCAATCCATAGTGTTGTGCACTTTGCATCTGCGAAACGCCAGCGCCTTGCAGAAATTGATACAGCGACGGATTGCCAAGCTTTGAACTCAGTGTCACCGCAGGAACATTACGTGAACGAATCAACGCCTGTGTCGCGCTGATGGGGCCTGCAAAACGGCCATCAAAATTCTCCGGGCTGAATGCACCAAACGAAGTGGGCACATCCTTCAGAACGCTCAATGGATGTATCAAGCCCTGATCCATGGCGAGTGCGTAGATGAAAGGTTTTAACGCAGAACCCGGCGAACGTTTTGCAGTGGTGCCATTCACTTGCCCGCTGATGCTGCTATTGAAAAATCCCGCAGAGCCAATG
>DATAHE010000235.1:0-2992 GCA_036263355.1 Steroidobacteraceae bacterium
GTCGAAGACTTGATAAGTGTTTTCAGCGTCCATCAGCGGGTCTCAACCAAAACACGATGCCGTCTACTGTATCTCAATTTCTTAATGAAACCCAAGCGTGTATTTAACTGGATGCAGTTTCTGACTCTTCCTTTTCTTCCCGGGCCTGTTCCGCCAGTTTGTCTTTCAGCAGGACTCGACAGAATATGATGCCCAGTTCGTACAGCAAGTACATCGGAGCGGCCATCAATATCATTGACACCGCATCGGGTGGCGTCAGTGCTGCAGCGATAATGGAAATACCGATCAAGACATAGCCGCGATTGTTCTGCAGCATCGATATTTTCACCAGACCAGTGGCAACCAGCAACACTGTGGCGACTGGAATTTCAAAAGCAGCGCCGAAAGAAAAAATCAGCACGGATACAAAGTCCAGAAACTGCGTCATGTCCGGCATGAGCTGGACGCCTGCCGGCGTAGTCGCCGCAAAGAAGGTGAACATCACCGGGAACACAAAGTAATAAGCGAAGGCGGCGCCGCAGTAAAACAGCACCACACTGGAGAATAACAATGGAATGGCAAACCGCCGTTCGTGCTTGTACAAGCCCGGCGCAATGAATGCCCACACCTGATACAGGATGTACGGCATGCTGATAAATAACGCCACCAACGCTGCCAGTTTGATGGGCGTCATGAATGGTGCGATCAAGTTGGTCGAGACCATTGATGTGCCCTTGGGCAATTTTTCCATCAATGGATGTGCGAGCAGGGTGAACAGGCGATTTGAATAGTAGGCGCAGGGAATAAATACCAGCACCAGACAAACCACGGCACGAATTAAACGATCACGCAGCTCCAGCAAGTGCGAGATCAACGTGCCTTCTGCCATCGCTCCTCTGGTGTTACCGCTCTCCGCTTCGCTCATGCGCCGGTTCCTGTTGTGCCGTTGGGCGCATTGTTTGCCGTGTTATCCGTTTGCTTCGCGACGGTGTTGTTTTCGGGCGCGTTATGGCTTTCAACGCTCACACTGTGATGATCGGCATGTGGCGGAGTCATCGGTGGCGGTGCAGGCGGTGTTGCAGGTTCGGTAGAATGCATGGTGGCGGCTTGTTGTTGAGCATCGCGCAACGCCGCTTCTGCTTTCTGTTTTTCCTTCAATAGCTCGTCATAACTTACTTCCTGTTCAAGCTGGGTTCTAAGATTGCGAGCCATGACGCGGGCACGACCGACCCAGCGACCCAGTTGAGCGGCTACTTTCGGCAATTTTTCCGGTCCGAGCACCAGCAGTGCAAGAAGCGAAAGTACCGCCAATTTTGAAATGCTGAAATCAAGCATTGATACGAACCTGGAGAAGTCATGCCAGAAGACTGGCAAGAAGAGTGGCCAGAAAGGCTGCGAAGTATAGCAGCCTGCCGGACGCGGGTATGACAGTCGCGCAATCCTGTCGCGCACAGTCGCAGCCGAAGAATTACTCCGGACTTACCTGCAGCCAGAAGGTCACCGGACCATCGTTGGTCAGTGACACTTTCATGTCTGCACCAAATCGCCCTGTCGCGACATAAGAATGTGCATTGCGGGCTCGGGCGACAAAGTAATCAAACAATCGGGTCGCTTCTTCGGGTGCGGCTGCGGTGCTGAATCCAGGGCGCGTACCACTGCGAGTATCGGCTGCCAGGGTAAATTGTGGCACCAGCAATAGGCCGCCATTGATGTCGCTCAAGCTGCGATTCATCTTGCCCTGCTCGTCTGCGAATACGCGGTAGCTCAATAGTCTTTGCAGTAACCGATCAGCTTGGGCTTCGCTGTCATCACGTTGCACGCCGAGCAACACAAGTAATCCTTTTTCGATGCGTCCGATCTCCGCACCATCGACGATGACGTTGGCATGAGTGACGCGTTGTAGAAGGGCGATCATGCTGATGTTGTAAACAAACCATCGCGCAATTGCAACGCAATGAATAAACCAACGGACATGAATGTCCGTTGGTGATTGATCGCAAGATCAGCGCTGTTTACTTCTTTGCTTCGCCGCCGAGAGATACGTCGTTGCGAATCTTGGCCAGCAGTTTTTCGCCAATGCCGTGCACCTTGCGTAGTTCGTCAACGCTCTTGAAAGAACCGTGAGCGGTGCGGTAATCGACAATTGCTTTGGCTTTAGCAGGCCCAACACCTTTTAATTGCTGCGAGATGGTGGCGGCATCGGCCTTGTTGATATCGACCGTGCCTGCCATCGCGGGGCCTGCAAGCATCACTGCCAGAACGCCAGCGGCAACCAGTTTGAACAAACGATTATTGATCTTCATACATGACTCCTTAATTTTCCTTTGATCCGTTCGAAACTGAACGTGCGCGTATCATGGCTGAAGCATTCGTCGCATGAACTTCGAGTTACTGAGGTTTGCGCACGAAATAAATATCGTAAGCTCGCTATCACCATGCGACGCCGAGTTCAGTTCTTTATTGGTTTGGTCCTGTTGCAGCTTCTGTTGCTTTCGCCTGCGGCGATCTGGCCGGGCTATCTGGATTCTCCGATTGGTGCAGCCATCATGCTGTTCTATCTGCTGGTTTACCTGGCCAGCAGCCTGGGGATTCCGGGCCTGCTTGCGCATCAAGGGCATTGCGAGTGGGGTTGGTGTCCGCCTTCAATCGCAGGCTGGTGCTTTATTGTGTTCGTTTGGTTGCTGGTGAACTGGGGCACCGCTGCAGTATTGGCGAAGATTTTCCCAGCTCGCCCAGCTCGTAATGGGTAGCGGCAAGCCGGATCTCGTCACATTCCGCCATTTGAGACAGGTCGTTGCAGGGTCGCATCGGGCATTTACAGCAAATTGTTGGCAGGAAATTAGTGTTCCAGCCCGCGCGCCGCTATAATTCCGCCCCTTTCGCGTTCCCCAAGGTGTTTCCGCATGGCCCGCATTACCGTTGAAGACTGTCTGCAGAATGTTCCCAATCTTTTCAACCTGGTGCTGGTTGCCGCCAAGCGTGCACGCCGCATTGCCAATGGCGCCGAACCCAC
>DATAHE010000236.1:0-1640 GCA_036263355.1 Steroidobacteraceae bacterium
TTCGGTTGGCTCATCCAGAATCAGGAACTTTGGCTCCAATACCAGTGCGCGTCCAATGGCAAGCTGCTGCTGCTGACCACCTGAAAGATCGCCACCGCGTCGATGCATCATTTTCTTCAGTACCGGAAACATATCGAAGATTCGCTCTGGAATATCACTGCGTTTCTTGTGCTTGCTGCTGAGAATGGGCAGACCAATGCGCAGATTTTCTTCCACAGTGAGTTGTGAAAATATCTCGCGGCCTTGCGGCACATAGCCAACACCCAGACGCGCACGTTGCTCGGCCGCTTTCTCGTCGATACGCGTGTTGTCGTATTCCATTGTGCCAGACTGAATATTGAGCAATCCCATAATGCATTTCAGTAAGGTCGTTTTGCCCATGCCGTTGCGGCCCATCAGACAGGTGATGGAGCCAGTACGCACCGTCATATCGACATCCCACAATGTGTGGGAACCGCCATAGAATTGATTGAGTGATTTGATGGTTAGCATGGGTTACTCACCGAGGTAAACCTCTTTCACTTTGGCGTTACTCTGCACTTCATCGATTGTACCTTCGGCAAGTACATGGCCTTCATGCAACACCGTAACCGTTTTGGCAATAGAGCGGACAAAGTCCATGTCGTGTTCCACCACGACAACGGAGTGCTTACCCGCGAGTGAGGTCAACAGCTCGGCGGTACGTTCAGTTTCCTGCGGTGTCATGCCTGCCACAGGTTCATCGACCAGCAACAGCTGCGGCTCCTGCATCAATAGCATGCCAATTTCCAGCCATTGCTTCTGTCCATGCGATAAGGCACCGGCTCGTTGATTGCGTTGCTCTTTAAGACGAATTGTTTCGAGTACTTCATCAATGCGTTCGCGTTGTGCTGTCGTCAATCGCGCTTGCAAAGTGTGCCAGACTGATTTGATGTCAGCCATTGCCAGTTCAAGATTCTCCACCACACTGTGATGCTCAAATACCGTGGGCTTTTGAAACTTGCGACCAATACCAGCTTGTGCGATCTCCGGTTCGGACATTTCCAGCAAGTTAATCGTCTGACCGAAATAAGCTGTACCGCTATCGGGCCGCGTCTTGCCGGTAATCACATCCATCATTGTCGTCTTGCCTGCGCCGTTCGGACCAATAATGCAACGCAGCTCGCCCGCGTTGATGTATAGCGTCAGATCATTCAACGCACGAAAGCCATCAAAACTAACAGTGATACCTTCAAGATACAGTATCGTTTGATGCGATATGTCGACGCCCGCGGCACGAGCACGCGCATCGGGAAATACCCAGCGCTTCAGCTTTTGCATGGGACTCATGCTGCACCTTCCTTGCGCTTGAGCACCAAACCAACAATGCCACGCGGCAGAAATACCGTGGTCACAATGAACAACGTACCCAACGCATATAACCAGAACTCTGGTAACGCGCCAGTAAAATATGTCTTTGCATAGTTGACGAGCACTGCGCCGGCAATCGCACCGTACAAGGTGCCACGCCCACCCACTGCAACCCAGATGACCACTTCAATGGAGTTGATTGGTGAGAACTCGCTGGGATTGATGATACCCACCTGCGGTACATACAGTGCACCTGCAATGCTGGCGAGCAAAGCCGAAAAAGTAAACAGCCACACCTTGTATGACTCGAC
>DATAHE010000237.1:0-5891 GCA_036263355.1 Steroidobacteraceae bacterium
AACGACTGGTTTGCTCGAGCAGTGACCCGACTGGTGCACGCACAACTAATGATGGCATCAGATATTCAAACATTGAGCCAGACCACGAGATCAATGCCGCACCATGTCCCACGGCGGTCACGGCGCGACCAAGTCGGAACCAGTGGCGGGTTGCGACATCGTTCTTGGCGATGGCAAAGAAACTTGCCAGTCTTGCTTCCGACGCGAGTAGATCGTAACAACTCGAATCCAGTGTGCTCTCAGGCACTAGATAGCCAATCGATAGCAGTTTGCGTTCTGGATCGAGTAAAAAACCAAACTCCATCGCCAATGCCATGGCGCGCGTCGCAGCCTCGATCGCCAGCAAGCGCTGTTGCAAAACACGTCGTGCGCTGTCCGGTTGATGCACATCGCGGTGCCAGCTCATTAGAGTATTGTTCGCGGCTTCGGCCCAGAACAACAGATCATCATGTGCATCATCGTTTCGTTCATTGGCCAGAGCACGTGCGGTATCGACCACAATTGCGGCATGAGCGATAAAGCTGTCAAGCTCGCTGATCGTGTGTATGGCGAGATGACCCTCACTGTTGTTGCTCTGCGTGGTAAATTGGTTTAATGCTTGATCGAGTACGCCCAATGCCTGTTGCAGTTGCTCGTGCGAGATGATGGCGTTGCGTCGCGTGTCTGGGATCTGTTTCAGTGCCAGCGAGGTAAAGTGCAACGCTTCTGCAGCACTGGTGGCAAAGGTTGTATCGACAATCCGATGCTCGCTCCATTGTTGACACGCATTGGCAACCGCGATCAAGTGAGCTGCTAAATTTCCACTGTCAACCGTGGACACATAGCGCGGCTCCAGCGCGCGCAGGTCATGTGTGTCATACCAGTTATAGAAGTGACCGCGATGGCGCGGCAGTCGTTGCATGGTGGCCATGGTGGCTTCTAACCTTTCGACGGTCTCATTGACGCCGATCCAGCCAAAATCGTGAGCACTGACTGTACTGAGCAAATACAAACCCAGATTGGTGGGCGAAGTGCGGTGTGCGATGACGTGTTGCGGATCTTCCTGAAAGTTGTCCGGTGGCAGCATGTGATTGCTATGCGTTACAAAAGTTTCGAAGTAGCGCCAGGTTCGTCTTGCAATAAAGCGCAATGCCTTTGACTCTTCGATAGACACGGATACACGACCGGCAACCAGCGGCGAGACGCTAATCAATTTTGCAATGGCCGGTGCGACCAGCCACAACAATGCAAATGGCAATGCCAGCCAGCGGGTACTGGTCTGATATAGCAAGGACACCGTCATCACAGCTATTGCGATACATACGCTGGCGAGCATGCGTCGATAAACCGCAAGGAAAGTTAATCGAGAGTTCAGTTGAGCCTGTGCGGCGGTCACCCACTCAAGCAGATTTCTTTTGCTGATCAACAGACGAAATAGGGTGCGACAAATCGCATCTGCCATCAAACATGCTTGATCAACGACCAACATGATCGTAAACAAGATCTGCAATGCCGCCAGATACACGTCATTACGGAACGCACGCAGGTGACTGTACACGCTAATGCCACGATGTCGTGGAACGATGGAATTGAGTGCTGGTAGCAGGATGGGCAAAGCAATCGTTGTGAGCAGGAATGCCGTCCAGAGCAATGCGGAACGTATTGGCAACGTCCATCCGACCAATAACGCAATGACAACAGCCGGTGCGGATAAGGTGCGTCGCAGATTGTCCAGCATTTTCCAGCGTGCAATGGGCGGTAATGAGTTTTTGCGGTTTCCGGCACCATTCACGAGGCTGCGTCGATTAGTGATCCACGGCAATAACTGCCAATCGCCTCGCGCCCAGCGATGTGTACGTGCAGCAGCCACATCATAACGTGATGGAAATTCTTCAACGACTTCGATGTCGGACACCAGGCCCGAGCGTGCAAATGTGCCTTCAAACAAGTCATGACTCAGTAACGATCCATCAGGTACACGTCCAGTGAGTGCGGCTTCAAACGCATCCACATCATAGATTCCTTTGCCAGCATATGATCCTTCACCGAACAAGTCCTGATACACATCTGACACCGCAGCGTCATAGGCATCAATGCCGGTCATGCTGGAAAAAACACGTTGAAACAATGAACCTTCGCGACCAACGGGCAAGGAGGGCGTCACTCGCGGTTGCAATATGGCGTAGCCTTCAACAATCCGTCGGCTCGTGGTGTCGAAGCGTGGATGATTGAGCGGATGCGCCATCTTGCCCACCAGTCGTCGCACCGCTTCGCGTGGCAAACGAGTGTCCGCATCCAGTGTAATGACATAGCGCACTGCAGAAGGTACTTGCGGCGTATGCAAATCAGGGTTAATGAAAGTGGTACCTGTGTCGCCACGCAATAAGCGATTCAGTTCATGTAGCTTGCCGCGTTTGCGCTCCCATCCCATCCACTGTCGCTGCACCGCGCTCCATACGCGACGGCGATGTAGCAGATAGAAGCGTGGGTTGCCTGCTAAAGGTTCGTGGATGCGATTGAGACGTTCAATTCCTTTAACCGCAACTTCAAGCAAGTCATCGTCGCCATGTTGTTTCTCTGTTGCAGCATCGGTCCAGTCTGACAGCAATGCGAAATAGACTTCGCCCGAAGACGAGGCCAAATGAAGTACTTCGAGGCGTTCAATCTGTACTTCAATCGATTCGGCAGTGGTTAGCAACACTGGCACGACCACCATGGTGCGCAGGTGTTGCGGCACGCCGTTACGCAATGCCAGTGCCGGTAGCATCGTGGCACCAAATTCACGGGTAACCATGCGATTCACCAATGCCATGCCTAAATCAAGTGCTGGTACGATGCCACACAGTGTCAGCAGTAGCAGATCGCCACTTGATAAGCTTGCATGCAGCGCATAAACCGGAACCGTCAGGATAATCGCAGCAACAAATAGCACAGTACTGATATAGATACTGGGCGCCATCGAAGCGCTGAAGCGACTGGGCCAGCGACGCAGCGATGCACGATAACCGAGTGATTGCTCGAATGCACGGCGACCGCCCGTTAACAGGTAATAACCAGGATCGCGTTTACTATCGTTAAAAGCGGGATCGTTATCGTTGGTAATTTGCTTGTGACGATTTATCGCAGCGATCACTTCATGAGTAACCTCCAGTTCACTATGCTTTGAACCACGCGATAATTGTTCAATAACGCTGCGATACAGATTGCGGGTGGCGAAATCCATGTTGGCGAAGTCACTGGTGGCGCACAATGCCTCATCGACCAGACTGACGGCTTCAAAGAATTCTGGCCAGTGCACATCAGATATCAAACGCATGCTGGTGATGATGTTGCGGACGGTGACATTTGAGGTGCTTTGTCGTTGATGCTCATCATGCACGACTTGTTCAATCGTGCTCCCATGAGCACTGATCCTGTTTTCAAGCCAGGCAAGTGCCGGTGTCACGCGCGGGTCTTGATCGCGTAAACGCTGGACCAATTGCACAACAAATACAGAAGAGAGGTCACCATTAGCTTGCTGATGCAACACCAGCGCATCGCTGTTAATCTTACTGCCATTACTTCCGAGTAGCTCGTCGGCCACACGGTCTGCTTCCCGGCGTGCAAGACGGCTTTTGACGATGCCATCGGCAGCGCGGCGCAAATTCTCCACCAGCACTACTCGCAGAGTGATGGCAATCGCCCACAATTCACCAATCGTCAATGGTTGAACACGTTGATAGGCATGCACAAAGCGTCGCAGGGTTTCTGAATCGAAATGGCTGTCGGTGTGCGCAACACAGGCCCATGTCAGGCCAAACACACGGGGATAACCTGTGAATGGTCCACTGGCCAGTTTTGGCAGTTGTTTATAAAACCGTGGTGGCAAATCATCCTTGATTTGGCGAATTTGTTCTTCAACCAGGTGGTAGTTATCAATTAACCATTCAGCGGCAGGCGTAATAGCTTGACCATCGTTGACTGCTGCACCAATTCCTCGATATGCGGCGAGCAGTATGGTTTCGTTGTCAAGCAACCGCGCGTTAAGTGAGGGGCGCTTCAAAGGCTTGGTCGTAATACTCTGCGCTGCAGCCAGCGTCACTGCATGTTGCTCCAGACGTTCAATGCTGAATAGTTCTTCCCGGATCAGTGCGTCCGTATTCCATGGTGAGGTTGGAGATCCGGCTTTGAAGGGGTTTCGCAGCTGAACTTTCACTGCAGTTGCTTCTCGGGCGCGGCATGCTTTGATCCCAGTGTTTGTTCATACATGTCTCGTGCCTCTCGATAACAACGACATGCGGCCGTTTCCAGGCCATTGCCATCAAGGATATCAATTTCACCACGGCTATAATTAATCAGGCCGCGTTTATGCAGCGCAGTTGCTGCTTGAGTAATTCCCACTCGTCGCACGCCCAGCATGTATGAAAGCAGTTCATGAGTAAGGTGGAATTGATTGGAGTGCGCCCGATCGCGAGTGAGTAGCAACCAGCGAGCCAGTCGCGCTTCAACTACATGATAGTGAGTGCAACCAGCCGTAAGGGCCAGTTGGCTCATCAGAACATGGACATAGCGACTTAATCCCAGCCGAAGCACAATACTGCGCTTGCAGTGCCGTTCAAACGCGGCAGCACTGATACGCAATGCGGTACCGGCGCCTTGCACCAACGCATGCTGTGATGACGTATTGACACCGAGAATAAGAGAAGTCCCCAGCATGCCTTCATCACCGATGATGCCAACTTCCAGACGTGATCCATCAGCAAGCGTGGTCACCAATGAAATGAAACTGTCGAGAGGAAAATAGGCATGCCGGATTCGTTGACCTGATTCACACAGCACTTGTCCAAAGGTGAGACTGACTTTTTCACAGCTGGCAAGAAACGCTGCGCGACTTTGTACCGGCAAGGACGCCAACAGGTAGTTGGCTGGCATCGCACGATTTGAAATTTTCATTGATCCTCTTACACCAACAAATGAACCTCCAGGCGGAGATAGGGTTTATCAAGGTATCAGTCGGGAATTCCTTGCCACCTAAGCATATAGGTACCGCGCCATGTGCTCGGTGCGATAACCCACATAGATATTTGTAGTCAATGTTCACCGCCACGACGTTGGGCAAAAGTCATGGCCGCGAGCTGCATGGTGGGTGCGATAGCGAACAGACATCACCGGCGAATCAGCGGCACAGTAAGCGTGAAGTATGACCGAACAATATCGAGGGCAATCGCCCACGCTCAGGAGTGTTTTATGACGATTGGAACGATTCTGCTGATCTTGCTGGTGCTCGCATTGCTGGGTGCTTTGCCAACCTGGCCGCATTCACGCAACTGGGGCTACACACCCATTGGTGGTATCGGCGTGGTGCTGATCATCGTACTGTTGCTGGTTTTGACTGGCCGACTGTAATTGTCTAACGCCGCATTGAAGGTAACCGTATGATCATCAATAAATTAAAATCAAGTACAGCACCTAATGTCTCTTTGTTAACCGATGTCAGCACGCTGCGCAGCAGGGCGCGTGCACATATCGAAGAAGGAGCGGTAACAGCAGGCTATTCCGCTGATCGCAACGCCGTTCTTAAGCTCTTGAACGATTCGCTGGCAACTGAGTTGATCTGTGTACTTCGTTATCGTCGCCACTACTTTATGGCTCGAGGCATTCATTCGCAGACTGTTGCACAGGAATTTCTCGATCATTCCAACGAAGAACTCTCGCACGCAGATCAGCTCGCAGAACGCATCGTACAGCTCAGTGGGCAGCCCGACTTTGCACCGAACAGGCTCGTCAATCGTAGTCATGCCGAATATGTTGAAGGCGATACCCTTGCCAGCATGATCCGTGAAAATCTGGTAGCGGAGCGAATTGCAATCGATAGCTACCGCGAAATTATTCAGTACCTTGGCAATGATGATCCCACCACGCGTCGCATGCTG
>DATAHE010000238.1:0-2976 GCA_036263355.1 Steroidobacteraceae bacterium
GTGTATTGCAGTCGCTGGCATTTTCTGTGTCGCTTATCTATGTTGGCTATGTCTTCTGGTGCTGGAAGAAACACTACACGATTAGCGTGCCGAAACTATTGATGTGCCTTACCACCTTCGGTGTGATGTATCTGACGTACACACCCAATGCCCTTATCAAGTCGTGGGCACCAGGCTGGAGCTTTAAAGTCGGCTTTGCGGTCATTGGTATTGTTCATATGACGCAATATCTTGCCATTGTCTGGCGTTACAACCGCAAGTTAACCGTCCGCGAAGGGCGGGCGCGATCTGGTATCTTTCATTGGCTGCATTCACGCGGCGCCTGGTGGGCAGCGGGTATCTACATTGCGATTTGTTTTCTGTATGGAGATGTCATTACTACGGTGCACAATAATGCCTGGTTGATGTCAGTGCTTCTCGCTATCGGCTTTACGTCCACCATGATGCATTACTATTTTGATGGATTTATCTGGAAGATACATCACGCGCAGAATCAGGAGATGCTGGTCGAGTCACCAGTGAGTAATCATTCCAAACTGGAAATCACATCATGGTGGTCGGCTGGCGGTGATGGCTCCAGCTGGAAAGTACTTGCCAAGCAGCTCGCTTACTTTGCAGTACCGATGGCGATTCTGACCATCGCGTCGTTGCCGACATGGAGCCGCGGCCACGATAACTACATTGCACACATGTATCGCGCGCAGGAATTGAATCAGCAGGGTCTGGCAACGGAAGCAGAGTACGAAGCGCGTGCTGCTTATCGACTAATGAAAGAACAACTGCCACTCGCCACTAAGATTGTCGAGTTGAATCCCAGTGGTGCGCGTCATGCCGAGCTTGCATTTCTGATCTACAACGAATCGTTGTATGAAAACAGGGTGATGCCCGCCTTATCAGGTGAATCACCTGATATGCAACGCACCATGACGCATCACGCGGCAACACGCGCTGCTATCGATGAGATGAACCTGGCCATTGCCAGTGGCGAACCATTGGCTCATGAAGGACGAGATACCTTTGACATCAACGATGCGCAACGCATTGTCGCGAGCTGGCAAAAGCAGGTGGGGTAGTTACTACTCTCCGCGTCTGTAACAAGGACGGTGATGTTTCTGCCTGCGCATTAGAGCATTTACGATTGTCAGTCGTCTGATGCCCTTGCATGTCGTGGAGCATGAAAGGCCGTTGTCGATTCCTCTGGTCACCCGGACGAACGGCCTTCAAAACAACAGTTGCGTTGCCGGACTTCAATGCGTCCGTTTCGACAGGTGGCATCATGACAAAACTGCAAAGCAGTGGACACAACGATTCTTCTTCGTCACTAAAAGATCTGTTGCACAGAACATTTATTTCCCGTCGCAAGTTTGTCGGCGTGTCGATTGCCAGCGGTACTGCGTTGGGGCTGGTGTCATTCAGTCGCAATGCGCTAGCAGCGGAAGACAAGTTCGTCTTTAAGTCAGCAACGGAAGCAGCACGCATGATTCGCAACAAGGAGATCAGTGCCGTTGATGCGGTCAAAGCCTGCTATGCACGTATTGATGCAGTGAATCCAAAGTTGAATGCCGTAGTCGCATTCTGTCGTGAACGTGCACTGGCCGAAGCAGCAGAAGCCGATGCCATGCTCGCAGCCGGTAAAGTAAAAGGGCCGCTACACGGTGTGCCATTTACAGTAAAAGATTCCTTCGATACTGCTGGTGTGGTCAGCACCGGCGGTACATTGGGGCGCAAAGATTTTGTTCCGGGCAAAGATGCTACGGTGGTGGCGCGTGCTCGTGCCGCCGGCGCCATTCTACTTGGCAAGACCAATACACCAGAATTTACATTGGGCGGTGGTGCACGTGGCACTTACAACCTGGTGTATGGACAAACTTATAACCCATACAACACGCTGTATTCACCAGCAGGTTCATCCGGTGGTGCAGGTTCCATTGTTGCCGCAGGCGGCGCCTTCTTTGATATTGGTTCTGACTACGGCGGCTCCATTCGCGGCCCCGCTAATGTGAATGGCATTGCAGGTATTAAACCCACACTGGGTCGAGTGCCACGTACCGGACACATCGTTGGTTATGGTGGTGCGTTTGATACATTTCAGGAAACAGGACCGCTAACTCGATACGTTGAAGACCTGGAATTGCTGTTGCCGATATTGATGGGGCCTGACAATTCAGATGCAACGATGGCACCCGTGCCATTGCAAGATCCCGCCAAGGTTGACCTGAAGAAATTACGTGTCGCCTATTACACCACCAATGGTGAAGCGGACCCAACGGATGAAATTCAGGCGCTGGTGAAGAAGTGCGTTGGTTACTTCAATGCACTGGGCTGCAAGATCACTGAAGACAAACCACCGAAGATGAAAGAACTGGCTGCAGCACGCACCAGGTTCAGCAATGCAGATGGCGGTGATCATATGCGCCGTCTGTTGCACAAGCACAATTCGATGCAAGCTTCTCCGGGTCTGAATCTTGGCTCGGGAGAACAGATACCGAGTTCAGAGTTCACAGCAGCTTGTGAAGAAATGGATGCGATCAAGAGTGAACAGCTTACGTGGTTTGAGCAATATGACTTGATCATTTGTCCCGCCAACGCCAAGCCACCAGAAAAAATTCCCTTTGAGTTTGTACGTCCACCCGGATCGGGTGGCGGCAGTTACGCCAGTGAGTACAACACCACGGGTTGGCCCGCTGGTGTGGTACGCGCCGGTACCTCAACACAGGAAGCGGGCATGCCTTTGGGCATTCAAGTAGTTGGTCAACCGTGGCGTGATGATGTGGTGCTCGCAGCACTGGCTTATATCGAGAAGCAAACCGGTGGCTGGCAGGCTCCACCGATCTAGCCTCTGAATGGATGCAGTGACTTGATTGTATATGTGATCGCGTAAAAGTCTTAAGTGGAAACATTTTATGAACACCGAGAATGCTGAATTACTTTCATTGCAACCCATGCTGCGTACGCGTCGCGAGTTGTTTGGATTAC
>DATAHE010000239.1:0-4202 GCA_036263355.1 Steroidobacteraceae bacterium
TGGCGCCCGCATGGCCCATGCGTTTGCCGGGAGGTGCTGTCACACCGGCAATATAAGAGACAACGGGCTTGGTAACGTTGTCCTTGATGAAACGTGCGCCAGCTTCTTCATCGCTACCACCAATTTCGCCGACCATGATGATGGCCTCGGTTTGTGGGTCTTCTTCGAAGCGCGCGAGCACATCAACGAAGTTCATGCCGCGTACTGGATCACCGCCAATTCCGACGCAGGTACTTTGACCCAATCCAATATTCGTGGTCTGGAATACCGCTTCATAAGTCAGTGTGCCGGAGCGCGATACGATACCCACCTTGCCTGGCTGGTGAATGAACCCCGGCATGATGCCGATCTTGCATTCGCCGGGAGTGATGATGCCAGGGCAGTTGGGACCAATCAGCAAGCTGCCATAGTCTTTCAGTGCAGACTTCACTTTCACCATGTCATTCACCGGAATTCCTTCGGTGATGCATACGATCAATTCAATGCCAGCATCAGCGGCTTCAAGAATCGCATCAGCAGCATACGGTGCAGGTACATAGATCATACTAACCGTTGCACCGGTTGCATTGACTGCATCGCGTGCAGTATTGAACACCGGCAATCCCAGATGTTTTTCACCAGCACGACCAGGCGTTACACCGCCAACCATCTTGGTGCCGTAAGCGATGCATTGTTCAGAATGGAAAGTACCTTGCTTGCCGGTGAAGCCCTGGCAAATCACTTTGGTTTGTTTATTGACAAGAATGCTCATGATGTCTCTTGCTGTTGTATCTATTAGATCTATTAGCTGAATAAATTTTTGATGTGAAAGCAGATCGGTGCGATTACTTCTTCACCGAAGCAACCACTTTCTTGGCGGCGTCAGTCAGATCGGTCGCTGCCGTCAAGGCCAGTCCGCTCCCGGCCAGCAACTTGCGGCCCGCATCGGCATTGGTGCCTTCAATACGCACCACCACCGGCACGCTAACACCCACATCTTTCACTGCAGCAATAATGCCTTCGGCGATCATGTCGCAACGGACAATGCCACCGAAAATATTTACCAGGATGGCCTTTACCTTTTTGTTAGACAAAATGAGGTTGAACGCTGCGGTCACGCGTTCCTTGGTCGCACCGCCGCCCACATCCAGAAAGTTTGCAGGAGAACCACCGTGCAGCTTGATCACATCCATGGTAGCCATCGCAAGACCAGCACCGTTCACCATACAAGCGATGTCACCATCCAGGGAAACGTAATTCAATTCATGCTTGGCCGCTTCGTTTTCCATCGCATCATCCTGCGATGGATCGCGCCATGCTGCGATTTCCTTCTGACGGAACAATGCGTTGTCTTCAATATTGAGCTTGGCGTCCAGCGCAACCAGCTTGCCTTCGCCAGTGACAATCAATGGATTGATTTCCACCAGTGATGCATCGCGTTCCAGATAGAGTTTGTATAGTGCTTGAGCGATGGAAGTGAATTCTTCAACTTGCTTGCCTGACAAGCCAAGCGCGAATGCCATCACACGACACTGAGAAGGTTGTAATCCTGCAGCAGGATGAACATCAACGCGAATCAGTTTTTCCGGTGTTTTCTCAGCAACTTCTTCAATGTCCATGCCGCCGGCAGGTGACACGATAAAGGCAATGTGACCGAGTTCGCGATTCAGCACCATGCTGACATAAAGTTCGCGTTCAATTTTTGATGCAGGCTCTACATACACTTGATGAATCGGCAACCCTTCGGGACCAGTCTGATGAGTATGCAAATACTTGCCGAACATATTGCGAGCAGCTTCGGCTGCTTGTTCAGGACTATCAACCAGCTTGACACCGCCAGCCTTGCCGCGACCACCTGCATGAACCTGTGCCTTCACCACCCATTTGCTGCCACCAATTTTGCGGGCTGCATCTGCCGCCTCCTCTGGTGTTGAGGCCACGTGGCCAGCGGGAACAGGAATTCCATAACGTGCAAACAGCTGTTTGGATTGGTATTCGTGCAGATTCATGCGCGATGAGTCTCAAATTGAAGGGTTGAACCGCAGCCAGATTTACTGGCCGTACACAAGACGGCGTATTCTGGGGCAATTGCGGGCAGAAGCAAAGAACATCAATGCTTTCGCCGCGTACTCTACTCGATTATGCAATTGCTGTGCTAACTTGGTGCGATATGGTCGGTGATTTTTCTCCCAGCGCTTCACATCAGTTCAATCAGTTGAGCTGGCGAATTCTATTGCTGCTCAATTTCTACCGGCTATTGATGTCGCTGGTGCTCGGTACATTGTTCTTGACACTATCACCAGCACCCGTTGGTCAAGTCAACTCTGCGTTGTTCATTGCAGGCCTCAGCGCTTACACGGCATTTACGATTGTTGCCTTCAGCGGCATCAAGGGACACTGGCCTGGCTTACACATTCAAGCCATCGCCCATGTTCTGGTGGACCTTATCGTCATCAGCATCTTGACATTTACCAGTGGTGGCATGGCAAGTGGCTTGCCGTCATTGATGGTGCTGCCGTTAACTGCAGTGAGCTTGATCCTCAGTCGACGGTTCGCGATGTTGCTGGCAGCCTGTGCAACCATCGGAATGCTGGTACAGCAGCTAACATCTGAATTTAAAGCAGGCAGCTCTGCGGACTCCACCGCTGCCGGGCTCTTCGGCGCACTATGCTTTTTTCTCGCAGTAAGCGCTTCATACGCAGCACGCCGTATGCGCGAAAGCGAAGCATTGCTTAAACAGCGCGAAGTAGATATTGCCAATCTTGCTGAATTGAATGACTTCATCGTTCAACATCTTCGCGAAAGTATTCTGGTAGTGGATGCTGAAGATCGAGTGCGATTGATCAACGAATCAGCCGCACAGCATCTGAAAGGCGGACCGATAGAGCCCAACACTTTGCTTGGTGAAGTATCGCCACGATTGTTGTACCTGCTGGATATCTGGCGACGTGATACGCCAGAGTGGCATAGCACCACGCTGACATTAGTGTCAGCGGATGGCGGCACATTGATCCAACCTCACTTCATCTCATTGGACAGCAAAGATCCCGGACCGACGCTGGTGTTTCTGGAAGACACCAGTCTGATCGCGGAACGAGTACAGCAATCCAAACTTGCTGCGCTGGGCAGACTGAGCGCAAGCATTGCACACGAGATACGCAATCCTGTTGGCGCAATGAGTCACGCAGCACAACTGTTACAGGAGTCGCCCGCGATGGATGATCAGGATCGGCGATTGACTAACATCATCACCAGCAATGCCGAACGCGTCAGCACCATCATCAACAACATCTTGCAGTTATCGCGCCGTGGTTCCGGGCAAGTCGAGCGCCTGGCGTTGAATAAATGGATCGGCGATTTTTCGTCGCAGTTTATTCAAAGCTTTGAGTTAAGCAGCGATCAGTTCACTCTTGAGCACCCCGGATATGATGTTGAAGTACGCGTTGATCCGTCGCATCTGCAACAGATCCTATGGAACTTGTGCGAGAACGCGCTAAAGTATGGCCGTGGCAAGAACGATGAGTTGATACTGGTGCGTTATGGACGTACCAATAACAGCAACCGCCCTTACCTCGAGGTTGCTGATCGCGGCCCCGGCATTTCTTCTGAAGCAGCCGAAAGAATTTTTGAGCCGTTCTTTACTTCAGGCGACGGCGGCACGGGTCTTGGTTTGTTCATCGCGCGTGAGCTTGCTCACTGCAATCGTGCAGTGTTGATCTACGAACCACGGCACGGTGGTGGTAGCATCTTCCGAATTGTGTTTTCAGATCCCCTTCGCTGGGAAATCTAGGACTGGAAAATAAGAATGGGCAATCCGCGTGCACTGGTCGTTGATGATGAAGCAGACATCCGTGAGCTGCTGACGATTACATTGCAACGCATGAACATTGATGTCAGTACTGCGCCAGACTTGAACAGTGCTATCTCGCGGCTGCGTAACAACAACTTTGAATTGTGCCTGACCGATATGAAGCTGCCAGATGGGGATGGATTATCGCTGGTGGAATGGATACAAAGTCACCGCCCCAATATTCCCGTCGCTGTGATTACTGCACATGGCAATGTGGAATCAGCCGTGCGTGCGTTAAAGTTAGGCGCATTTGACTTCATTTCCAAACCGCTTGACCTTGCTGCGTTGCGCAAACTGATTACCGCCACGCTAAAACTGGCAGATCAGTTTGAAAGTACGGGTGTGTTGCCAAAAGTGCGACTGCTTGGACAGT
>DATAHE010000240.1:0-6221 GCA_036263355.1 Steroidobacteraceae bacterium
AACGCGTTCCATGCATTGCGCATCGGCCACACTGGAACCACCAAACTTGTGGACCTGCCACTGGTTAAAGTTTGTGGAATTCGCTGCTGAAGACACTTCCGGCACTGCTTTTCTCTCGAAAAATCATGATGAGCGCCCGTCAGGCGCAGGACGCGACACTCTACTGGCAGGAAGCACGCCGGGCAAGGCTTGGCGATGGGATTTCGTTACGGTTTCACGACAGATAGTCGTTGCAGTAACGCGTTGACGCCAGGCGTTACCTGCGCTGGAAATGTGTTGACAAAATTTGTGACCAGTTGCCTCGCAAGGTCGACTCTGCGTTCCGCTTGCAATCCGTGGATGACAGGTAGCAATGCGGATTCCGACTTGAAGGTGAAGTCCGGCTGCGATCGCAATGTTGTGGCGATCAATTCTTCCAGCGCCTCGGTACAACCGTTTTGATTGAGCAATGTCGCCAGTGCACGGCCAGTGGCCGTCAGCATGCCCGGATCATTCCAGCCCATTACCGTCGTGTGAATCATCTCAACATCCTGAGCAAGCGCACGATGATCATGATCGGCTGTCACACCCGACTGCCATTTCTCCAGTTGGGTCATGGCGTCAACCAGGTCACCCAAACGAGTCGCGCGATACATCTCATCAAGTACGCGCTGCAAAGTCCGTTGACGTTCGCGCTGATCCTGCACGGCAATACGCTCAGGACTTTTACGCGGTTCGTGTCCGATCTCGATGCGACGCTCGTACATCACGCCACCGATCAAACTGAATATCATCAATACGCAGAACCCGATCTGTACGTACGAGAGAACTCGCCACGTCGTGAAATTCAGCAAGAACATTGTGGACGCAACGACAGCAGCAATGAGTGTCAGCAGAACAACGTACCACCAACCCATGCCTCGCATCGTTTGCAATATCACTACCGGATTAAGCGCCAATTTCACCTGACGAGTTGCGCCGAGCACGCCAATTGCCGCAGGAAGTGCCAGAACGATGGCCCCGACCAAGACATAACCTGGAGTTGTGTCGTACCGCCAGAGCAGTGAACCAATCGCCACTGCGACGACTAATAAAAACAGCGGTCGTTGTTCGAATGGACCGAGCATTTCCAGCGAAACAACCGGTGCTTCATGCTCACCATCGGCAACATGTTCAAGCATGATAAACGCATACTTGAACAGCCACGAGGTCGTTATGAACGCAGGGAGAATCCAGAGAATGCCGGTGATATCGGAACGAACCGCTAACGTCAGTAACAACGAGAGCCCGAGAACGGGCAGCACACTACTAAACTGGAAGGGAATCAGTAACGCGCGGAAAGGCGTCACTATAGTGTTTTAACCAGCGTCGTCAAAGCGACCGAAGGCGAACAAAGTGCGTTCGCCATCACCACCCGCAACCGCCGGTTTGGCTTGCGTGCCGGGGCGCGCAAAGCTGATGGTTTCCGAAGTATCTGGAACAGGCGTGGCGGGTTGCTGGCCGGGATTGAGATAACTGATGCGCGCGGGTCCGATCTGGATCAAATCACGATGACGCAATATACGACGCGAAACACGCTGCGTATTGACCAGCACACCATTGGTGCTGCCGAGATCAATCAGTAAATCCTGAGTGGGTTCACGCACCAGCACCGCGTGATAGTGACTGACAAAGGCGCTATTGATTTGAACATCCGCCTGTTCGCTGCGCCCCACGAGCATTGGTGTGCTCTTCAATTTGATAACACTGTCTACCCCACCGTTGACCGACACCAGCAATGTGGCTTCATCCGTCTTGTCACCTTCACCATTCGACGCACTCGCAGCAGCGGCAATACTTGTATCCATACCCAGTTCAACAGCAGCTTGAAGAATAGCTGTGACGGTAACGATGACTTCGCCACTCTGGGCTGCAATGGCCAGTGCTTTTGCACACAGGCGATTCACCACTGCAGGTGCACCGCGTGACAAGCGCTTGAGCGCAGGCATGACATTCGCGGTAAGTACGCGATCCGCATCAGTCGCGCCGCTGACACGAAGGCGATGCGCAACGTAAGCGGACAATTGATCTTCGGTCAGACCGTTGATGTGCATGCGCGGTGTGTCAGTGCGCACCACTTCCTGCAACTTCGGCGAGCTAATGACGCGATGCAATGTGGAATCACCCAACAGCAGCAACTTCACCACACGCGACTCTTCATTTTCCAGCAGGCCGATCAGACGTAATTCTTCCAGCACCGCTGGTTTCATCTTCTGCGCATTCTCGATGATCAACAGGCAGATACGGCCAGTGCCCACCTGATGTGTCAGGTAACGAGTCAGCAACAAGCGGCGGTCGGTACGATCGTCCTGCCCGAGCAGCAAGCCCAGCTGTTGCAAAATTTCGTTCAGGAAATCACGCGGCTCGAGATCAGCGCGCTGAATATGGGCTACAAGAATTCGATCATCCAGCGCCGACAGGAAGCTGCGCACCAGCATGCTCTTACCCACACCCGCATCACCCGTGATAACCCCAACCATGGTGCGCGAACACAGGATACAGCGCATGAAATCCAGGGCTCTGACATGCTGTTCGCTGGGAAAGAAAAATGTATCCGTCGCGATATCGGCAAAAGGAGGCTCGCGCAATCCCCACGTGGCGAGAACGCGTTGTTCCAGTACTTCTGCTTGCGATGGCTCGGTCACTATCAATCCCCGAGTGGTTTGATGATTGGGCAAGGAATCAAGTGTACTTACTGGAACCGGGGTTGCAACATAAGTTTTTCCGGCGACAGTCATTGTCGCCACCCTACTATTTGCCGGCAAATACAAGCGTTTCGCTGTGTTGCCAAAGTAACGCCACCTCAGGGTGACCATCGACAGCTGCAAACTCGGCGTTTACCCAGAAGCCGGCAACGGCAACCAGTTTTTCTCCTGCGTAAATCAACGGCAGACGGCCTCGCCACCAAGGCAATACCGCTGCGTCCTGCAGCAGTTTTTTAAGTTCCCGATGGATGGATTCGCCGGATAGTTGCAATTGTTCGCCGCCCTCGCGGAAACGCACCGTGAGTACTGCGGGGATTGTCGAGGCATTCAGCAATATCGCTGTCGTTGGGCCGACCTGCTTCGCCTCCGCTTGTGGCGGCGCGATACATAACGAGCCGAGTTGATGAGGCAGCTGTAAGGAGTCGTGCCATCGCCATTCAATAATTTTATCAATCGCTTCGGGCCGAGTTGTTTTCTCAAGATGCAAATGATCCTGGTAGCGGTGTACGGCGTACTCACCCCATCGAATACAGGGGATGCGATCATCTGCCGCGTGGAACATATCGTGCTCCAGCGCGCTCATGACACGCGACGAAGGCATGAGTACTTCATTACGCTGCAACCATTGACGGATCACCGCACGTCGATGTGATGGTGACCAGGACATTAACGTCGAAACATTCAACGCATTGCCAGTCAACGCGGTCGTCAGATCATCGGTGACAAGATTGTTGGCTAAATGCAGTGCTTCCGAAAGATGCGATGCAGAGCGTGCGGCTGTGACTGCAGCTGCGGGCCAGCGTTCCTTCAATCGTGGAATCACTTCTGCGCGCAAGAAGTTACGATCAAAATGCGTCTGCTCATTGGTAGGATCATCAACGTAACTCAGCGCTTGCGTTGTCGCCCATGCCTGCAACTGTGTTCGCGTAAATGACAGCAAAGGACGTGCATGCCATGCCTGTTTGAAGCGAGCGATAGCGGGCATCGCAGCAAGACCATCAAGACCCGCACCGCGCATCAGTGCAATCATCATGGTTTCAAGCTGATCATCAGCATGATGCGCCGTCAATAATACTTCGTCCGTTTCAAGTTCACGCGATAACGCGGTATAGCGTGCGGTTCGTGCAGCGGCTTCGACGCCTTTATCCTTAACGTGCTGCACATCTACAGCGAGCACTTTGCATGGCACGTTGAGACTTGCGCATTGATCCAGACATTGCTGCGCCCATTGCGTTGCATCTTTCTGTAATTGATGATTGATGTGCACGGCCCGCAGCTGCCAGTTGCTTTGCTCGTTACGCAACTGAACTAATGCATGCAGCAACACAACTGAATCGAGACCACCGCTGAGCGCGACACAGAATTGACGTGACTGGATATTGCTTAACAATGAATCCAGCACATCTAACAATCGCGGTGGAGAAAATTCGGACATGATGTCTCAGGTAACAACAGCCCGAGCGGCAGGGCTTAACCTTCAGTGAATACACCAAAGCTACGCAGCCGCTTGTAACGCTTTTCTAGCACTT
Organism: Steroidobacteraceae bacterium; assembly: GCA_036263355.1. Lineage (GTDB taxonomy): Bacteria > Pseudomonadota > Gammaproteobacteria > Steroidobacterales > Steroidobacteraceae > CAILZL01. Next base: position 4,253 of record DATAHE010000240.1, read on the forward strand.
CCTGCATGGGATGACGCTCGAGATCGCTCAAGTGACGCAACACACCAGACTTCAGCGTTTCGGCCATCATCACCGGATCACGATGCGCACCACCCAGTGGTTCCTTCAACACTTCATCGACAAGGTCCTGCTTGGCGAGACGTTCTGCGGTCAGGCCCATCGCTTCGGCAGCCAGTTCTTTCTTGTCAGAACTCTTCCACAAAATAGAAGCACAGCCTTCGGGTGAGATCACCGAGTACACGCTGAACTGCAACATCAACAAACGATCACAAACACCGATGGCCAACGCACCACCAGAGCCGCCTTCGCCGATCACGACACTTACCGTCGGCACCTTCAGCTCGGACATGATAAACAGACAACGCGCGATCGCTTCGCTCTGTCCACGCTCTTCCGAACCGACACCGGGATACGCACCGGGCGTATCGATAAAGGTAATCAACGGTAGCTGAAACTTTTCCGCAAGCTGCATCAGGCGTTGCGCCTTGCGATAGCCCTCCGGCTTGGGCATGCCATAGTTGCGACGCACGCGTTCCTTGGTATCGCGACCTTTTTGTTGGCCCATCACCATCACGGGTTTGCCATCCAGTCGGGCCATGCCACCGACAATCGCGGCATCATCGGCATACATGCGATCACCATGCAGCTCGTTGAAGTCGGTAAAGATCATGCTGATGTAATCAAGCGCATAGGGGCGCTGCGGATGTCGTGCCAGCTGCGTCACTTGCCATGGGGTGAGATTGGAGAAAATGCTAGTGGTCAGCGCCCGACTTTTGGCGCGCAGGCGGGCAATTTCCTCGGCCAGACTGATTTCGGCATCGTTGGTAACGAATTTCAGTTCATCAATTTTGGCTTCGAGTTCGGCAATGGGTTGCTCAAACTCTAGAAAGTTCATGGCCATAAGGTCTCAGTGGCAACAAAACAGGGGCGCGACAATAGCGAAGAACGGCCAATATCGCCAGAGTTTGGGGCTCGCGGCGCCACAACTGGTCAATAATTGATCAACTTATTGCTGCTTGGCTGCAATGAATCCAAGCTTCTTTTTAATTTTGTCGTTAGCAAGCGGGGTCACGCCATTCACATCGAGTCGCCATTTGTCCATGTACTGCAGCGGCCTGACCACATTGACACCCTGCTCTTTGAGTAAGGCTTCGAGCGGCGGATCGGCCCATTTATACGGCACACCTTTCAGAAATGGGTACCACAACCCATCCCAATGCACTGGCAGGTAGGCTTTGGGTTTGGCCACAGGCAATACAAGTTGCGCGACAGGCAAGCCGCCAGTGGCGATCCATAGATCAACCGCTTCAAGACCCGCAGATTTCATCGCGAGACCCAGGTTTACAAGCGGTGCACCATAGTTCACACCGTTGATCACGATGGGTTCACTAATATCCGCAAAACCGGCTGAATCCGTAAACAGCCAGCTGAAGCGACCCTGCTTGCCATCGACAACAAATAGATACGCCCGATTGCCGCCGCCATTGGGGAAATCTTCTCCAACGCCCGCAAGCAGTCCGCCTGTAATCGGATCAGGATGCGGCGGTTCCGACAATTCAATGGGATCGTGCTGTTCTGGATTGTCCTTGGAATTGCCGCTGTGATTCCAGCGAATCACATACATGTCGATGCCCTTGTCGAGAGAAATTTTTTCGCCGCCAATAACGGTAGTGCATCGCGATGCTGGTACGTGTTCGGCCTGTGCCTGAAGACAGGTTGTCAACGAACCAATGATGGGAGCTTTGGTCAGCGACGACCATGTAGCCGTATCAAACGAATGATCGAAATGACTATGACCCGTGAGTAGTAAATTCACGGACCGCTTGCCACCGAGAGAAGCCATCACTTGTTTCACCGCATTCATATCCGACTTGAACGGTTTGTGCGTGTTTTTTAAGCCGCCACCACCACCGTAAAAAATATCCTGCGGTACTCGAGTGAAATAGCCATCGGCCATGATGCGTTTATC
>DATAHE010000241.1:0-2089 GCA_036263355.1 Steroidobacteraceae bacterium
ATCGATTTGGTTGCCACCCCTGATCGCTGATGCTTCGTCATCGTTAAATATCAAAAGATAGTCGAGCCAATATTTCAATTGTACGACAAATTAAACTCATTAAAAACCACTAACTGTTGGGCACAAAAAATGGAACATAAGTCGCCTTAAATTCAGGGAGCGCCTCGCAACGCTGCACATGCGCCCATAAGGCAGGGTACGGGGCACTGGCCTCATTCAGCTGCATGGTGTCCTTCAGGAATGTCGCAACGCAGGCCACGGTGATGTCAGGTTGCATAATCGAATGTCCAATCAGCCATTGTCCATTACGTGATTCGCAAATCTTTTCCAGTTGCTGCAATCCACCATGAACCTGTGAGCGACAGCGTTCCACCCAGGGCTGATGGCGCTTTTCCGTTGGACGGAATGCGCTTTCATATACGATGGATACTCCTTTTTCCGCGGCGCCACTTGCGGTCACCATAATGTGCAAGGCACGTCGCCGCTCTGCACCGGAACGTGGCAACAACGCGCGTGCATCTCCAGCACATTCGTCCAGGTAATCCAGAATCGCAGATGACTCTATGACGACCTCACCATCATCCAGTACCAACGCAGGCACTCTGCCCAATGGGTTGTACTTGCGTATCTGCTCGAAGTCTTTTCCGACTGACCAGTTACCATGTTCAAAAGGGATATTCAGTAACTTCATCGAGATGGCAACACGACGTACGAAAGGCGAATCAAACATACCGATCAGTAACATGGAAGACCTCCGCTCACTCTGCTGGGTGGTACAGCATGCTACGACCTCGTTCGTACCGCAATGGAGTTTCACGCAACCAGTCTGCGAATTCGTGTTTATTGTGACACTGGATTAAAGGCATTGTTAATGTCATAGTTGAATGACTCCGATATATATTTGCTGATATGTGGAGCACCAATTCATGACACGACAACTCATTAGTTCTGGCTCAACTTTCGAGCAGGAAATTGGTTACTCGAGAGCGGTCGTGGACGGCGAATGGATTTTCGTCTCTGGCACCACTGGATTCAACTATCAGACGATGACGATTACGGACAATGTTGTAACGCAGACAGAACAGTGTTTGCAAAACATCATCGCAGCGCTTGCGCAAGCCAATGCAACCTTGAACGACGTAGTACGTGTTACCTACGTACTACCCAAAGCTGAAGAGTTTCCCGCGTGCTGGCCAATGCTCAGAAAATACTTTGGCGACATACGCCCCGCTGCCATGATGATCAGCGCCGGTTTGGCAGATCCGAGAATGAAAATTGAAATCGAAGTAACGGCACGCAAGCGAACATCTGTGTGATAAGTAAGGCTACGCAGTTACGAACTAAATCAGGAGACGATTATGGCGATCGCCTGGAAGCACAAGTGATCTGGATAGTCGCTTTTGTGGGCGGCAGTCAATGATAGAAAATCAATGCGCGATGCTATCAAGACTCCATGATAGCAAAATCAAAATCATCGAATGGTGTTGCAGGAGATGAAACGATATCGACGGCAAGAGCAACTTTTACCGGCGCAAAGGAACGGCGATGAATCACGCACGGTCCCAACTCTTTAAGCGCACGCAAATGGGCTGGCGTGCCGTAGCCCTTGTGACTGGCGAAGCCATAGCCGGGATGTCGTGAATCCATTTGAATCATCAATGCGTCGCGCGTGGTCTTGGCGAGAATCGATGCGGCGCTGATCGCGGGAATTAACGCATCACCATCGACAATGGCTTCTGCTGTGCATGAAAACGACAGCTGCCTCAGATCGGGCAGCTTGTTGCCATCAACTTGAACATGATGGGGTCGTAACGAAAGCCCATGCAATGCACGCAACATGGTTTGCAAGGTGGATTGCAGAATATTGATGCGATCAATTTCTTCGACTTCGCCATAAGCAACGGACCATGCCAAAGCACGTTCACGGATCAATGGCGCCAGTTCTTCGCGTTGCGCCTCGGTAAGCTTCTTTGAATCATTGAGTCCATCAATGGGACGCGATGGATCAAGAATAACGGCACTGGCAACTACAGGGCCTGCCAATGGCCCACGCCCTGCTTCATCCACGCCAGCAATCAACCACGTGGTC
>DATAHE010000242.1:0-2783 GCA_036263355.1 Steroidobacteraceae bacterium
CATTGGGTCAGCAATTGCTGGAACGCAAGCAGGAACTGATGTCCGAATTCAAGAGCAAATCGAATGGCGCGAGCACGCGATCACAGCGTAGTGCGTCCTCCGCAGCTCAATCACTATGAAGGCCGGACTATCTTGAAGATCAATTGTTGAGGAGGTTTCATGAAATCACGCAGTATTATTCTTCTTGCATCCATGCTGGCAGCTACTGCCGCACTTGCGCAAGCACCCGGCACACCAGCTCATCCAGACACCGCCAACCCTGCAGGCAAATCACCCAGTGGCGTGCCTGCTGATATCAACTTCATGAAGACGCTGGCAATGGGCGGCGTGGCAGAAGTGGAGGCGGGCAAGCTGGCAGCATCTAAAGCCAGCAACACTGAAGTGAAAGACTTCGCCGAGAAAATGGTTTCTGATCATACGAAAAATAATGAACACCTGAAGACCCTTGCAACGCAGAAGAAAGTTGATCTGCCATCGGCGGTAGATGCAGATCACGCTGCAGAAAAGGCGAAACTGGAAAAAGCCAGTGGTGCCGACTTTGATGCTGCCTACATGCAAGGCCAGGTAAAGGATCATCAACAAACGGTGCAACTGCTTCAGCATGAGATCAATGCTGGCCAGGATGTTGCAGTTCGTGCCTTTGCACAGGAAACATTGATTACCGTTCAGCATCATCTGGAGATGGCGAAGGAACTCGAAGCCAAGGTTTCCCATAAAGCTCCTTAATAGCTATCTACTATCGATTGCATAGTTTCTTGACGGAATTGGTGTTGGTCTTCGTCCGCACGAAGATCAACACCAGCATCAACACCATGTGTCGATCACTATGAAGCCAGCGACTACACACAAAAAATTCTGGCGTGACAACGGCCTTTCATTAACGCTAACGATTATGTTTCTTGCAGCGTGGTTGGGTCAGGCGCTGACTGGCTGGCATAACCATAACGACGAGCTCAGTGCTCACGGGCAATTGCCTATAACATTAATGCATTACCTGCGCAGCGGTCACTTTGTCGAAGTGACCATGGAAAACTGGGAAAGTGAATTTCTGCAATTGTTTGTCTACGTTGCATTGACCGCGTTTCTTTTCCAGCGTGGTTCAGCCGAATCCAAGGATCCTGATGATTCCGAGGACAACGAACCGCCATTGACAGCAAATAGCCCGAAGTGGGCGCGCGCAGGTGGATGGCGACACAAGCTGTTTTCTCATTCGCTCAGTCTCGTCTTCTTTGTGCTATTCGCGATTACTTTCTTGCTCCATGCAGCAGGCGGAGTAAAGCAATACAACGAAGAACAATTACTGCACGGCGAAGCCCCCGTATCCCTTGGTAGTTACATGGCATCGAGTCAATTCTGGTTTGAATCATTACAAAACTGGCAGAGCGAATTTCTGTCCCTGCTGTCGATGGTCGTTCTGAGTATCTTTCTAAGGGAGCAGGGTTCGCCTGAGTCAAAGCCAGTTAACATGCCGCATGCATCAAATCCGGAGTAAACGTCAACCCGGTCTCAGGACCACCTTGCGACAATCCTCTTCCATCTTGTTAAACACCTTGTAGCCTTCTGCGGCCGCTGATAGTGGCAGCCGATGCGTGATGATGATATCGGGCTTCAATTCACCTTCCTGTATATGCTTAAGTAACTTAGGTAGCAGGTGATGCACATGTGTCTGTCCCATGCGGAATGTCAGTCCCTTGTCGAAGGCATCGCCAAACAAAAAACCATGCAGGTACCCCGCATATACACCTGGTACGCTCACGACACCACCACGACGTACAGCAGCAATGCATTGACGTAACGCCTTGCCACTGCCGCCTTCAATTTTTATATCGGCAAGAATGGTTTCTGTCATGCTGCCTTTTGCTTCGAATCCCACAGCATCGATCACGGCATCTACACCGCGAAAGCTCGTGTTCTCAACGATCAACTCAGCGGGGTCATCCATCTCATCAAAATTGATTGGTATCGCGCCATAAGTTTGTGCAGCGTACGCAAGACGATACGGTACCTCATCCACAATGAAGATTTTCTCTGCGCCGAGAAGTCGTGCACAGGCGGCACTCATTAAGCCAACTGGCCCCGCACCGAAGATAGCGACCGATGAACCCTTAGTGATATTTGCATTAATCGCAGCTTGATAACCGGTGGGAAGAATATCTGTCAGAAACAAAACCTGCTCATCGTTCAGACCATCGGGAATGACGAGCGGTCCAACATTGGCTTTGGGAACGCGAACGAACTCCGCCTGACCACCAGGCATGCCACCATATAAATGTGTGTAACCAAATAACGCGGCACCAGGCCTGATTGATTTTTTGTTAAGGATGGCGCCGCGGCCTTCCATGACACCAGTCTGTACATTGGTCGTCTCGCAAGCGGCATGCAAATCACGCTGGCAAAAGAAGCACTCGCCGCAGGCGATGACAAACGGAACAATAACGCGGTCACCTCTTTTCAAGCGCGTCACGCCACGGCCAGTCTCTTCCACTACACCCATGAATTCATGTCCCAGAACATCGCCGTCTTTAAGTCCTGGCACTTTGCCGCGATACAGGTGGAGATCGGAGCCACAAATGGCAGTGGCCGTTACGCGCAGAATGATGTCATCGTCTGCAAGCAATAGAGGATCCGGCACGGACTCGACACGCACATCGTGCGCGCCATGATAAGTAAGTGCGCGCATTAGTGATGATCTCGTTTCGCGGTACCTGGTTCGGCCATCTTGCGATGCTGCTCGGCCAGTACGGATGATGGTGTCACGGTAGAAATTGCCACCGTAAGTTTGT
>DATAHE010000243.1:0-7802 GCA_036263355.1 Steroidobacteraceae bacterium
TTTAGTCAATTACGTATGCATCAATAGATACTAAGATGGAGGTTTGATAGGTGCTGAGGCAGCGAGAGAATCACTGCCTAGCCAAGCTTCATTGATGGCTTAAATGCTTCGGCGCAACAATGTTTGATGATTTCTTAAGTATTGCTGACGATTCAACGCAAGCTGTCAGCGCAATCAGCCAGATTGAGGACCGTCATATCCTTCGACAATCGTCAGGTCCAGCGTCGATACATTTTTGCGTAAAGTGATCGCATGTTGGTATTCGGGGCTGTTCCAGCAGTCCAGTGCTGCTTGATAGCTGGGAAATTCGATAATGGTATTGCGCGCCCTGCTACTGCCTTCAACAGTCTGAAACTTTCCGCCACGTGCCAGGAATTTGGCACCGAAGCGCTTGAGCGGCTCTGCGTTCGCCGCCATGTATAACTTGTATTGCTCGATATCGGTGACATCGCCGTGAATCATCCAGTAGCCTTTAAGCAATTGGTTACTCCAGTCGTTAATTCAGCACATTTAATAATCAGCGTTTGCGGCGGGAAGGCTATCTAAGACCTGTTGCCGCTCGCCAGCTCTCTATTCAACGCAGCCACATCCAGTTCACCTTCCCACTTCGAGATAACAATGGTCGCGACGCCGTTACCCACAAGGTTGGTCAGTGCGCGGATTTCTGACATGAAGCGATCAACGCCAACAATCAACGCGAGTCCAGCAACCGGAATGGTTGGTACGACACTCAGTGTTGCAGCCAGTGTGATGAAGCCACTGCCTGTGACCGCCGCTGCCCCTTTTGATGTCAATAGCAATACGGCAAGCAATGTGAGCTGCTGTGATAATGACAGATCAGTATTCGTTGCCTGTGCCACAAAGATCGCAGCCATGGTGAGGTAGATTGAAGTGCCATCCAGATTGAATGAGTAGCCTGTTGGAATGACCAGACCCACCACCGACTTGGAACAACCGAGATTCTGCAGCCGCTGCATCATGCGTGGCAGTACTGATTCGGAGGACGACGTTCCCAGTACAATCAGCAGCTCTTCTTTTATATAGAGAATAAATCTGCCGATGCTAAAGCCGGTCAGGCGTGCGATTAACCCCAATACTACGAACACAAATACAATACAGGTGAGATACACACTGCCTAGCAGCTTGGCCAGTGGTATCAGGGTTTGAATTCCATACTTGCCAATCACAAACGCCATGGCACCGAAAGCGCCGATGGGCGCAAGCTTCATGATGTAACCCACCGCGATAAACAGTGCGTTGGAACATTGCTCTATAAAATGAATGGCGGGCTTGGCTTTTTCACCCGCAGCGCTGAACGCAAAGCCCAATAACACCGACAGCAATAGCACTTGCAGAATGTCACCTTTGGTAAAGGCATCAAAGAAAGTTGCTGGAATTACATTCAAAATGAATTGCGTAACGCTTTGTGATTTTGCCGTCTCCGCATAGGCGTTGATACTTGAGGTATCAAGTGTAGCAACATCCGCATTCATGCCCACACCGGGCTTGACGACATTCACCACGATCAGGCCGATGAGCAAGGCAATTGAACTCACCACTTCAAAATACAGTAATGCTTTGCCACCGACACGACCGACTTTCTTCATGTTTTCAACACTGGCGATGCCAGTCACCACTGTGCAGAAGATAATCGGCGCAATCATCATCTTGATCAGCTTGATGAAACCTTCTGCAAGCGGTTGCAGCTTGATGGCAAACGATGAATAGAAGTGGCCGAGCAATACGCCGAGCAGGATGGCCGCTATAACTTGAACGTAGAGAACTTTATAAAGCGGCCTGGCCATCGCGATTCCCTTGATAATTCGTCGCAGAATTATTGTTTCTATTCAAACTGAAGACCAACAAGGGAAGCTGGAGCGGGCGGTGGGAATCGAACCCACACGAGAACCTTGGGAAGGTTCCAGGCTACCACTACATCACGCCCGCAAGATTTGCATTCTATGCGCTTAAGCTTTTTCTGCAAGCCAGTTAACGCGATTCTCCAGCATCGCTGGACGCGGTGTACCCGCTGCACCCACTTTTCCGAGATAAAGGAAGGCAACGATCTGATCATCGACATGCAGCCCCAGCGCAGTCTTTACGCTCACATCGTACGCACCCGTTCCAGTCTTCCACATCGCTCCATAACCAAGTGCATGTGCTGCAAGAAACATGTTTTGTACTGCTGCGCCCACGGCCAGCACCTGTTCAATATCGGGTACCTTGTTAGTCTTATATATACGCGCTGCAACCGTAATGATGCACGGCGCACGCAGCACCTTATCGCGCTCGCGTTTTTGTTGATCAATGGTGGCAGCGGGATCCTTCGCCAGCAACGATGCAACTAACGCTTGTCCAAGAATAGAACGGGCCTCGCCTTCAATCACGACAAAGCGCCAGGGCGCCAGCTTGCCATGATCCGGTGCATGTCCACCTGCATCAATGATTCGCTGTATGTGCTCGCGTGTCGGCGCAGGTTCCTGCAATGTAACCGCGGAGCAACGTGTGTCAATGGCAGTGAATAAATCCATGATCATTCTCAACTGAACTGTCGTAAGTTAAAGGTAGTCGTTCTTAAGCTGCACATAGTGCAACGCCGATTCGTGCAGCTCTGCAATCTCCTTCGCACTTAAATCACGCAGGCGACGCGCCGGAGCACCAACATACAGGCCACCGGATTCCAGCTTCTTGTCGGGCGTTACCATGGCGCCCGCGCCCACAAACACATTTTCAGCAATTTCAGCGCCGTCGAGAATAATCGCACCCATGCCAATAAGCGAACAATTGCCAATGGTGCAGGCGTGCAGAATAACACCGTGACCAACGGTTACGTCATCACCAACAATCAGCGGAATGCCATTTGGCTTCTCAGGATAGGGGCTGGTGACGTGCAACACACTGCCATCCTGAATATTGGTGCGCGCACCGATACGAATATCATTCACATCACCACGTATCACGACCTGCGGCCATACCGACACATCATCGCCAAGTGACACACGACCTATTACTGTCGCCGCAGCATCAATGTAAACATTTTTGCCAAGTTGCGGATGAATGTTTTTATAAGGGCGAATATTCATGATGACCTGCTAGAACTTAAGCGCGCTGTGGTGCTTCATCGAAGCTGCGAATCGAAGGAAGAGAATCAACCCAGTTCATTTTGCTTGAGCAGTATATATTGATGCCCGGGCTCAATTTTTCGTGTGACTCAAGCGTACCAAAATAGATCATTGCAAGGCCGGGATATCGAACCGGGTTGATGTTGTAAAGCGGCGTTCCACACGTAACGCAAAAATGCTTTACGGAATGATCAGTAGCAGCGTAGCCACGCAGCAGGTGTTCGCCCTGTTCGACCTTGAATTCGGCCAAGGATGTCACTACATAGGATGAGAAGGCCGATCCATTAATGCTGCGGCACAAATTGCAATGGCAATTGACCACTTGCAAAGGATTGCCGGTTGCGTAACTGATATTGCCGCACTTGCAGGAACCGTTCATCGTTACCTCCAACAACGTTGCTGACAAACCATTGCCAAAAGCATTCTGTCAGCCCCGGTGCCAATTTGGAATCCTTTCAGTTAAGATTTTCGTAGTCATCTCGCGAGCTTCAACATGAACACATTGCTGACTTTCTCTGGTTTGCCGCCTTTTGCACACATCAAGGCAAGCGATGTGGAACCGGCGATTCGGCAAGTGCTGGACGATCATCGGGCCACACTCGACAGAGTGCTGACGGAAACCACGCCAACATGGAGCAACACGGTGGCGGTGCTGGAGCAGATGCAACATCGCCTGTCGCGAATCTGGTCACCGGTTGGTCATTTGAATAGCGTGATGAACAACGATGAACTTCGCGCTGCATACAATGCGTGCCTGCCCTTGCTTTCTGCCTGGCATACCGACCTCGGACAGAATGAAAAGTTATTCCATGCCTATGAATACATTCAGCAGCATGAAGGCGCCTCACTGGACCAAGCACAGCGACAGGTGCTAAATCACGCGCTGCGCGATTTCAGATTGTCCGGTGTGGCACTGCCGGCAGACAAGAAAGCACGTTACAAAGCACTGATGGAGCGTTTAACAACACTGCATGCCAAGTTTGAAGAGAATGTGCTCGATTCCACCAATGCGTGGTCAAAGCTTGTGAGTGACGAATCGTTGTTGAGCGGATTGCCTGCACCTATTGTTGCGCGAGCCAAAGCCGCGGCGGAAAGTAAGCAGCAAGCTGGCTGGCTATTTACATTGGATGCACCGAACTACATGGCGATTGCCATGCATGCCGACAATGAATCGCTACGTCGCGAATTCTATGAAGCGTGGGTGACGCGTGCGTCGGATCAATTCAAGGTAGATGGGTCACCTGATACCAAATGGGACAATGCTTCATTGATCGATGACATCCTGAGCGTACGGCACGAAGTTGCCACGCTGGTTGGTTTCAGCAGCTACGCTGAGTATTCTTTAGCGACCAAGATGGCGAAATCGCCTGCGGAAGTGATTGCATTTTTGAATGAGCTGGCTGCACGTAGCAAACCTGCCGCACAGCGCGAACTGGAAGAACTACAGAAATTTGCAAAGCAAGCTTCACTGCCGTCATGGAGTGTGGGCTACTACGCTGAACGATTGAAGCAACAGAAGTTCGATCTTTCCGAAGAAACCTTGCGGCCATACTTCCCTGTACCTCAAGTATTACAGGGATTGTTCAAGGTCATCTCGCAGCTTTACGGCGTCACGATTGTTGAGCGTCACGACGTGGAGAAGTATCACGACGATGTGCAGTACTTCGATATCCGCAATGCCGATGGCTCGGTGCGTGGCGGTTTCTATATTGATCTCTATGCGCGTGCGAAGAAGCGCGGCGGTGCATGGATGGACGACTGCGTCGGTCGAATGGTCATGGGGGATCAGCGCTATTCACCCGTCGCATACATGGTGTGCAACTTTATGCCGCCCGATCATGCGGGCAACAAGCCTTCGTTGCTCACACATTCCGAAGTGGTGACGCTGTTCCATGAGTTTGGTCATGGCCTGCATCATATGTTGACCCAGATTAACTACCCAAGTGTCTCGGGCATCAATGGTGTGCCGTGGGATGCTGTGGAGCTGCCATCGCAATTCATGGAAAACTTCGCTTGGCAGCCAGAAGTGTTGCCATGGATTTCAAAACATATTGAAACAGGAGAGTCGTTACCAGCGACGGAGTTACAACGTCTGCTGGGCTCGCGCACTTTCAACGCGGGGATGCAGACCGCGAGACAGCTGGAATTTGCCTTGTTCGATCTGCGGCTGCACGCGGAGTATCAGCCACGTCAGACATCGGGAAGTTCGCTTGTCGATGAAATCCTGACACAGGTGCGTGAACAAGTTGCAGTACTGAAGCCACCGGCATTCAACCGCTTCGCGCAAAGCTTCTCGCATATTTTTGCGGGCGGCTATGCGGCTGGTTACTACAGCTACAAGTGGGCCGAAGTGCTGGCGGCCGATGCATTCGGGGCTTTTGAAGAATCCGGCGTATTCAACAAGGAAACTGCACAGCGATTTGCCAGTACGATTCTGGAACGCGGCGGCAGTTGTGATGTGATGGATGCCTTTGTGAAATTCCGTGGACGCAAGCCGGACATTCAGCCTTTGTTGAAACAATTAGGTCTTGCTGCTTAACCTACTTAACAGTGTAATTTACGGTGTTAGCGTAATCGATCTCAGGGAAAGTGTGAGCCATGTCTCGCATTTGCATGATCATCTGTAAAGCACCGAAAGTGTCGCCATTGCGACATAGACATTTGGGTGCGTCCTATTAGACTGCAAAAACTTCTTCTCTTTCATCGCAGTCAAGTCGCGCAATGCAACATCGGCGTAACGATTACGACGTTACCAATTCGGTACAAGTCAGCTCTCCTGAAGCTGTGCGTCGTGCCGTTCGCGAGTTGTTCGCACAAACTTGGCCGTACTTTGATTTCAGTCGCCTTGATACTGCATTCGCAGACTTCGCCAGATTGTTCAAAGGTGAGTACCCCGGCTACTACGGTTGCGATACCGTTTATCACGACACCCAGCATTCTCTCGATGGCACGCTTGCAGCGGCACGTTTATGTGTTGGCCACGACCGCACCAATCGTGTCGATCAACGCATCGGCCCAGAACGCGCCATGCTCTGCGTCATCTGCGCGCTATTTCACGACTCCGGTTATATCCGCACCAAGGCCGATGACCATGTTCGTAACGGCGCAGAGATGACACGCAATCATGTGTCACGCAGCGCGCAGTTTCTTGCGAGCTACCTGCGAACGCTGAACTTTGCAGAATGGATTCCGGTCGCAACGCAGATCGTTCACTTCACCGGCTACGAAAAGCGTTTCGATCAGATCACGCTGAATAATGCGCTGGATCGCACCACGGGTCACTTGCTTGGCACTGCTGACTTGATCGCGCAGATGTCAGATCGTTGCTATCTGGAAAAATGTCGTGATCGTTTGTATCCGGAATTTATTCTTGGCGGCATCGCGGTTGCGAAAGACATCGATACGGGTGAACCCAAAGTTGTTTATAGCAGCGGGCTTGATGTGCTGCGGCAGACACCCAAGTTTGTGGATAGCATTCACCGCTCGCATCTTGATGGTGAATTCGGCGGGCTGTATCACTGCATCGAGGCATTGTTCAATGGCCAGAATCCTTACATCAGCGCCATTGAACGCAACATGGAATATCTCCAGGAAGTACTGCGTTCGGAGCAGTGGCCAATGTTGCGTCGTGATCCACCCTGCTTCGCGGCAGAAAAGAATCCCGTGCAGAACATTCGTTCACTGGCACTCGATCGCTTGAAGGATGTTTGGGAAAGTCCCAAGTCCTGATCTAGTACCGGATTGTGTCAACTAGCACGCACTTCCGTTGTGTGTTTAATTATCCTCAATCGTTCACGCCGGACACTCGTCGCCAAGTTCAAAGGAACTGGATGATTGTGCTGCGTCGGGCGCAGGGAAGGCGCGACGAAAAGTAAATGCTTCTGCAGTCGGGCCCTTGGCTCGCAGGAGTTCAAGTTTCGCAATCGCTTCGTAAACATCTGGTCGGTGCCCTGCACGCACCCACCACAGCACCATGTGAACTTCTTTCATATGATCGAACCATTCTTTGCGGCGTTTCATGATCTCAAGGTGAGCTGTGTGATATGTGTATTGATTCAATGACTCGACGTCTTTCCACACGGACATATTCACCAGTGTGTTCTCACCCATTGGCCGCAGCGACGTCGCGTCCCCTGCTTCATCCTTCAGACGCCACACAAATCCCGGCGAACTTTCAGCCAGTACATTAATGGGATCAAGATTATTCACGAAATCCGCCATCTCTGGCGCATCGAGAGAGTGTTTCATGATGGCTATATTCAGTTGCGCAAGTTGAAATGCAGACATTGTAATTCTCAGCTATAAAGTGAGCCGGTCTATTCGTCAGTCATGCCACGATGATGGCCGTGATAGTACAGAACATTTGATAATACATATCTCTCGGAATCCTGTATGCGCGCAGTCTTTTTTTCTCTCACAATAATAATTGGCCTTAGCAACATGGCATCCGGATCTGAAGTTATTCATATTTTGGGTGGCAATATCACAAATTCAATACCTGATGACGACGGCGTGCGCGCGTATAGAGGATTGCCCTATGCAGCGCCGCCAATCGGTAATTTGAGATGGCGTGAACCCGCACCGGTGAAGTCATGGAAAGGCATTCGCAATGCGGATCACTTTGCGCCGAATTGTCTGCAACCAAAGTTATACGCTGACATTGACCCATTCACGCCTTCC
>DATAHE010000244.1:0-2535 GCA_036263355.1 Steroidobacteraceae bacterium
TCAAACTGCGTCAGTGACAGTGCCCACAAGTCCTGTTCGGCATCCGGTGCAGGCCTGTCAAACTCGCGTCGGCTGACGCCAGGCGCATCCAGTGCACTGTCCACCAGTACGGTTTCAAAATCATCAATCTGGTAACGCATGCCGGTGAGCGTGCCTTGTGCATCACGCACCGCATCCCGAATCACGGTATTCACCGGTGGAACCAGTTGCCGGCCGACAAAAGCCTTGCCGCACATCACGAATCCACGTGAATTGAATTCCGCCAGAGTCGGTTTGGTCACCACCTGATGCAACGTGGCATAGAAGGGATCCCAACGACGAGTCTTGATGGTCAGCCGGTCTGGAATGATGTCCGCGAGTTTTGCATTAGCTTTTTCGCGAACACTATCTTCCTTGTACAGCGTAATGCCAATGCCCACACCCAGCTCTGCAACAAACACCACACCCAATGCGATCAGTGCGCCGTAAGGCCCCAGTAGAATGCCCAGCAACGCCACCGCCCACAATGTAGTGAACTCAAAAGCGGCATCGACGCTGGCGTTAAATGTCGTATTCCATTCCAGCTGACCATCATCTGCAATCTTCGGACGCAGATCGATGGTGTAAGTCAGATCCGTATTGGTGGCATCGATGGGATCGCGAATGTCACCTTCCACGGTAATACGCAGACCATTCTGCTGGATTGGAAAGTGGTTAACCATCTGCGGTGGTATCTGGCCCACCGATACACTGTGCAAGTCGCCAAGACGTTTACTGTTGGGGTTCAGCAGCGATTTGCGAAACGCATGTTCAAAGCCACCCACGCCATTGGGTACCGCTGTTTCAGAATACACATCCCGCGCCATGTCCGTATAAATGCCGGGCCGCGATGCCATCGCCATGTCCTGATCTTTTGGCAGAAAATTTCGCGCCTGCACGGTATCGCCACGCCGCGGCAGAAAATCATTTTCCGGATCGCCATTGCGCATGTGAATGTTGATATAGATGCCAAGACACGCGGGATGCTGATCAACGGCCTCATGCCATTTAATCGCCACGTCTTCAACGCGCTTGAATTTGCTGACACTGCCTATATCGATTGTCTGTTCCACAAATTCTTTCAGCTGCACCAGCACTTCATCCTTGGTGTAAGGCGGTACGTGTGAATTCAGGATATCGTCCATTGCGTTGGATTCGAAATCCACCACGTGAATATCCAGCGCAACATCTGTCAGGGCATTGTTGTCGTCAAATGTCTTGATCAGGTCCAGCTTAACCAGCAAGTCGAGAAACAGAGTCTGCGGGTGGAAGCCTTTCAACCCGAACATCAGCCGGACTTTAACGTTGGCACCCAATGGATGTTCAAACAGAATTTCGGTCTTGAACGCATCTTCGTGCGTCACCCGGACATTGCCGTCCGAGTCCAGCGTCGGGTCATACAATCGACGTGTTTGCGGCACCAGGCCCAGCGCCAGCAGGTAGCCACCCAGTTCCTTTTCCGCAGGGATCAATCCCGCATCAAGCGCTGTCCCAAGCACAATTTGCAAAAAGGGTTCACCCAGCAACACTTCTGCATCGAACCCACTGCGAACTTTTGACTGGTCTATACCCATGATGCGCTCCGGAAGTTAAAGCCGGGATACCCGTGACGACGATCCCGTTATGCCGACTCAGCGTCCATCGTACCTGTGGGAGTCGAGTGCAAATCCGTTATTTCCTCGTGTTTACTACTATTTATGGACCGCTTTCTTCACGATAGAAATGCTGAATTGCAATATTTAAGTGCACTCAATGGCCGTTTGCGTCTGGACCACCACGTCCCGACAGTTGTGATTGATTGAGGCTGGTACGGAAAAAATTTCGGTGCAGCTTTATATAACCCATATGGGTGATTTGCTGCTTTGCGAAAAGCTGTAATGTGCAAACATGAAAGTAGTGGATGAAGAACTCGTACTCGCGCAGTTGGCCGCTGCATTTAGCTATGTTCGGCGCGATGAAGGGTGCACGCTTCATCAGGCACAGCTCATCGATCAAAGTCTAAGTCGCGAAATATCCGAGAAAGAGTACGACGCCGCAAAGCTGCTGGACCCTTACACCAAATGGTACGAGGTTCCCTCGGCAGACATCGATGCCTGCGATGCTGCGTTGTCGCATATCACCCCAACAGGCTGGCGTTTCTACAATCCGGCGTACATGAGGCGCGCTATCGAGCTGGTTGATAAACCAATATGGGAAACGGCCATGACCAGCTCAGTGATTTTTCAACTAACCTTTCCGGACAACGACGATTTCATGCAGCACTATGTTCTTGAGCGATTCAAGTTGCTCAACGAGCAGCAAGTGCAAGCCGTGGCCGCAGTGCTAACCTTTATTGCCAATCATCTATCGTCACAGACGGACTGGAGAGAGGAAGCGATGACTGCGCTTAATAGCTACTGGGGTTTGGAGCCCATCGTGCGTTCGACACTGCGGATAAAATTGGATTAGTCGCATGGCTGATGCATAGCGCCCAATCTTGGCAAATATCTATCGATATAACCCATGTGGGCTATATTT
>DATAHE010000245.1:0-3633 GCA_036263355.1 Steroidobacteraceae bacterium
CACCATCGACACATTCCTGCATCACGCGGCGTAACAGACCTTTCGTATCTTTTGCCAGCAATGGGTCCCAACGCGAGCCCCATACTACTTTGATGACGTTCCAGCCCGCACCCAGGAATGCTGCCTCGAGCTCCTGAATGATCTTGCCGTTACCACGCACCGGCCCATCGAGACGCTGCAAGTTACAGTTGATGACGAACACCAAGTTATCCAGCCCTTCGCGAACTGGCATGGTGAGAGCACCCATCGATTCAGGCTCATCCATTTCGCCGTCACCGAGGAAGGCCCACACCTTGCGATCAGTGACAGGCACAATGCCGCGATTTTCCATGTAGCGCTGGAAGCGGGCTTGATAGATGGCCATCATCGGGCCCAGGCCCATCGATACGGTGGGGAACTGCCAGAAGTCCGACATCAACTTGGGATGCGGATAAGACGACAGGCCTTTCTTGCTTTGCACTTCCTTGCGGAAGTACTTCAGATTTTCTTCGTCAAGGCGACCTTCCATATAGGCGCGCGCATAGATACCGGGCGAAGCGTGGCCCTGCACGAACACCATGTCACCAGGATGCGTATCCGAAGCGGCACGCCAGAAGTGATTGAAGCCCACCTCATACAAAGTGGCGGCCGATGCGTAGGTTGCAATGTGGCCGCCATATTCAGAGCTTTCGCGATTACCCTTAACGACCATCGCCATGGCATTCCAGCGAATGTAGGCTTCGATGCGGCGCTCTAATGCGCGATCACCGGGATATTCTTTTTCCTGTCCTACCGCGATGCTATTCACATAGGCGGTGTTAGGCATAAAGGGCAAGTACGCGCCGGAGCGGCGTGTATGGTCAACCAATTGTTCGAGAAGATAATGAGCGCGCTCTGCGCCATGCACCTTGATGACTGCATCAAGGGATTCCAGCCATTCCTGGGTTTCTTGGGGATCGACATCTGTAAACTTGGGATTGTCTGACATCAGACTGGTACTCGGTGCCACAAATCGGGGCGCGTATGATCGTGGTTTGCTGCCTAGGGGTCAAGAAATGAGGTATCTAATGCGCGGGTTTTTACCCGTTCCATTCACACATTTCCCGGGAAATATAACGATGGTCCGCGCACCGCACTGGCGCAGATACCGCTTTTAAGACCCAAGGCCGTCACCAAAGTTGCGCACTGGCGCGATTGACGTGGTAGAAAGCCGCCACTGACGCGCTCATTGATATGCTGTGAGTCCAACAGGTCAACCTCCTTTACCCAACCAGGAAGCATGAACACATCACCAAACTCCATGAGTAACGCTGATTCCAGTACGCTGACGTTGCGTCGTCCGGATGATTTTCATGTGCATCTGCGTGATGGCGAGCATATGAGCGCCGCCGTTGCTTTCACCGCCGCGCAATTTGGGCGCGCGCTGATCATGCCTAACTTGAAGCCGCCAGTGACCACCACTGCGCAAGCGCTGCAATATCGTCAACGCATCCTCGCTGCGCTGGGACCGAATAGCGATTTCAATCCGTTGATGAGTTTGTATCTGACCAATAACTCGGCACCATCGGAAATCAGTGCAGCCAAAGCCAGTGGTCATGTGGTGGGATGCAAGTTGTATCCCGCTGGCGCTACGACGAACTCCGATGCGGGCGTTACCGCAATCGAAAATATTTATCCGGTGCTGGAAGCCATGGAGCGCGACGGTCTGGTGCTACAAGTACACGGTGAAGTCACTGCAAGTGAAGTGGATGTGTTTGATCGCGAGACAGCCTTCATCGACCGCGTGCTATCACCGCTCACACAACGGTTTCAATCATTGCGCATTGTGTTTGAACACATCACCACGCAACGCGCAGTGGACTTTGTAAAGCAATCGCGCAAAGGCGTGGCAGCAACGCTGACACCACAACATCTGCTACACAATCGCAACGCGATTTTTCAAGGTGGCGTTCGTCCTCACTATTACTGCTTGCCAATATTGAAACGTGAGTCAGATCGTCAAGCTTTGCTGCAAGCGGCCACGAGTGATGATGCACGATTCTTTCTTGGCACCGATAGCGCACCGCATGCCAAACACGCCAAGGAAAACGCCTGTGGTTGTGCAGGCATGTTCTCTGCACATGCAGCGCTGGAGTTATATGCGGAAGCATTTGAATCTGCTGGCAAGCTGGACAAGCTCGAAGCATTTGCATCGGAGCGTGGTGCAGATTTTTATCAACTGCCACGCAATAGCGGCACTATCACGCTACGGAGAACAAACTGGACGCCACCTGCTGCTTATGAGTTCGGCAAGGACCAGCTGGTACCAATGCGTGCGAATGAAAACATCATGTGGAAATTAAGCGGAGCAGCAGGATGAATGACGCAAACAAGCCGATGATGGCGCAACGCTTTCGTGGCTTCTATCCCGTGATCGTGGATGTGGAAACAGGCGGGTTCAATCCCAACACCGATGCCTTGCTGGAGATTGCGGGCGTGGGCATCAACATGCTGGCTGATGGCACACTCAAGCGTGGTGAAACATGGCGCTATCACGTGCAACCTTTTCCCGGCGCGAATCTCGAACCTGCATCTCTCGCAGTGAACGGTATTCTCGATCCCTTCCATCCATTACGGCCAGCGCTGCCAGAGAAAGAAGCGTTAACGCGCTTATTCACTGACATTCGTCGCGCAGTAAAAGATAACGGTTGTAACCGCGCGGTGCTGGTGGGTCACAACGCCTATTTCGATTTGAATTTCTTGAATGCTGCCGCAATTCGCTGCGATATCAAACGCAATCCGTTTCATCCTTTCTCATGCTTCGACACCGTAACACTGGCGGGTGTAGCCTTCGGTCAAACGGTATTGGCAAAAGCAGCGGGCGCAGCGGGTTTGCATTGGGATTCCAACGAAGCACATTCAGCAGCCTATGATGCCGAACTGACAGCGGACCTCTTCTGTGTGATTTGCAATAAATTCCGTGGTGTCTACGAATTGCACCGGAACGAGACCGATGCCGCAATGCAGAATGACTAACCTGCATTAGTACGATTGAATCATTCGGCTTGCTGGCCTATCCTGCGCGGCGTCCAATTGCCCTCAACTCTAATCACAACTCTTTGTGGGGATAACAACATGAATCCATTGACCTCAGTTCGCGGTTCGATTATCACTGGCATCGTCATCGCGCTCATCGTACTTTTTCTCACGGGCCATATCGGCGATTCCAACATTCATCTTGTCGTCGATCGCTGGTTACACATTGTTTCGGGTGTAACGTGGATTGGTCTGCTGTATTACTTCAATGTTGTTCAAGTGCCTGGTATGGCGCAAGGCGCTGCGGATGCAGGCGGACCTGGTAATGCAGGCATTGCCAAATATATTGCACCGCGCGCATTGCTATGGTTCCGCTGGGCCGCCGTCGCAACATGGGTGACAGGCGCGTACTATCTGTTCAGCGGATATGGTAATGGCCTTTCAGGGCTGCACAATGCCTTCGCGCTACAACCCGGCTTTCGTGTGATTGGCATTGGCGCATGGCTTGGCACCATCATGCTGTTTAATGTATGGGCATTCATCTGGCCAAACCAGAAAAAGATTCTCGGCATTACCCCAGCAAGCGATGAAGAAAAAGCCAAAGCCCGCAAAGTGGCGCTGATGGCATCGCGCTCCAAC
>DATAHE010000246.1:0-2756 GCA_036263355.1 Steroidobacteraceae bacterium
TGGCAGATGGCATGGTGCCTTTTTACTGGGATACAGGTAGCTTGCTTGACCGCAATCTGAATTCCGTCATTGACCAGCAATCTTTGACTGCACTCCAGGAAGGCGCGACTGCGCACTAAGTCGCAACGCTGCGGCAAAGACAAGCCAAACCATTCGGCGAAGCGATAACGTTTGGTGTAGATTAGGGAAGACAACTACATGCAACGGTGACAACCCTCGGCCTCGTAGTTGTCTTCACCGTCGAAACGAGATAGACCATGACCAAACGCAGAGTGCGCCTTGCCGTATTGATGGACCCGATTGAGAACATCAAGCCGAACAAGGATTCATCGCTTGCCATGATGCTGGCCGCGCAAAGACGCGGTTACGAACTGTATTACATGGAACAACGTGATGTCTGGCTGCGCGATGGCACTGCGTGGGCGCGCATGCATCCTGTTGAAGTGCGCGACGACTACGAAAACTGTGCAACGCTGGGCCCTGAGCGTGTTGAGCGACTGAGCCATATGGATGTGATTCTAATGCGCAAGGATCCGCCTTTTGATACTGAATACATCTACACCACCTATATTCTGGAACGGGCCGAAGAGGAAGGTGTATTGATTGTGAATCGTCCGCAGGGACTGCGTGACATGAACGAAAAAGTGTACACCGCATGGTTTCCACAATGTTGCGCACCCACTTTGATCACGCGCGATATGGGTGATATGCACGCCTTCCTGCGCGAACATCATCACATTGTCTGCAAGCCTTTATTTGGCATGGGCGGCAAATCCATTTTCGTTATCAAGGAAGGCGACAAGAATGCGAATGTGGTTTTTGAAACCATGACTGAATACGAATCACGCTTTGCCATTGTGCAGAAATATTTGCCGGAGATCGTCGATAGTGGCGATTCACGTATTCTGATCATTGATGGCGAACCGGCACCTTATGCATTGGCACGTATCCCCTCGCCCACTGACAATCGCGGCAACCTCGCTGCGGGCGCACAGGGTGTCGGTCGCGAATTAAATGAACGTGATCGCTGGCTGGTCAACGAGATTGGTCCAGCACTTCGTGATCGCGGCATGTTGTTCGTTGGCCTGGATGTGATTGGCGGCTATGTCACGGAAATTAACGTCACCAGCCCCACTGGCATTCGCGAGCTGGATAAGCAGTTCAAATGTGATCTCGCCAGCTTGCTGATGGACGCAATCGAAAAGCGCTTGCTGGCTAAACCCAGAAGCAAATGACGCATAGAGCCGCTTACTGTCATGTCTAGTCGTCCTCTTCGCAATGCCGCCGCGATTGAATCTCAGTCTGTATTCGTGGCTGGTACGACTGAGAAATCCAGTAAGGACAGACTGGTCACGATTATTTTTCTCGTCGCGTTGTTTCACATCATCCTGATCACGGGCATTACTTTCATTGCACCGTTTCTGAAGATGAATACGTTGGCGCCGACACTTGAAGTATTACTGTTGACGGATAACAGCCCCAGTCGTGATGCCAATCCTGATGCGGTCTATCTTGCACAGCGTTCGCAAGTGGGAAATGGCACCACACAGAAGCGTGAGCGCGCAGCGAATCCAGCTTCGTCACCGATGGCTGCAATGAACAACGGCACCGAGAATGGCAACTCACTGGATTTCGCGCAGGCATTGGCGGGTCGCGCTGCCGTTGAAGTGATATCCAGTCGTGCAGAACGGGCATCGCTGGCATTTCAAACTGGTACTGATCTGCCCACACACACCAACGAATCACCGTTGGCGTTATCGCCCACACCACCGAATCCCATCACTACGAGCTTGCTAGATGATGCGTTGCGGCTGCGTGGCAAGGAGACGCGTGATGCGTTGATTACACCGGACACACGTGAATCGCGTCTTGCTCCTTATCTTGATGGCTGGAAACGCAAGATCGAAAAAGTGGGAACACTCAACTTCCCAACAGTGGCACGGCGTCGACTCGCAACACGCAATCCGGTCGTTGCGGTGGTAATCACTGCTGATGGCACATTGAAGGAAGCCGTGATTCAAGAATCTAGTGGCGATCAGGAGATTGATCAAGCAGCGCTCAATATTTTGCGTAAGGCGGCGCCATTCAATCCTTTTCCCACTAATCTGAAGAAAGATTACGACCAATTACGATTTGCCTATGAATGGCAATTTCTTGGTGAGCAGCATTAGCAATTAAAAGCCCAATAAAAAATGCCCGCAGGTCACTGCGGGCATTTCAATTGGCTTGACACTAGTTTTGACGAATATCGGACTTCGTCGAACGAGCTTAACGATCTTTGACGAACCATACTGTTGGCGTAACATTATCACCGCCGATCACCAGCGAATAAACGCCATACAATCCAACGTTACATGTTGTCGTATTGTTACATACCGCCGGTGCAGGATTTTTCGGAAAGCCCTGATCTGGAGACGTAAGGGTCAAGACTGAAGTGCCAGTATTCACCGTCGAATAGGCCGAAGCGGTTCCGTATGGCAACTGACTGACCAAGGTCAGGTTGTTGTCCGTCAACGTAATCACGCCACTGCCGCCCATACCGGGTACAGCGACATTAACAAGACGAATGCGTGCACTGGTGGGCGACTGATTGTTATCAGTCAGCAACGAGACGACTGGCCCACTGCTGGGACCATACACAAGCAGCGTGTAGTCATTGCCTGCGGCCAATGCAGTCGCGGGTGGTGTCAACTGAATCGCAGGATTACTGCCGGTTGTAACCGCGATGGACTGAATAGTTGTGCCAGCAGAAACCA
>DATAHE010000247.1:0-2914 GCA_036263355.1 Steroidobacteraceae bacterium
CTGTTAGGCAAGCTCATGCCCAATGCTTCAATCGCCGATGCCATGGTGTTGGCGGTATACATACCCGCGCAACTTCCAGGACCAGGAATGGCGGTGCGTTCAATTTCCTTGAATTGACGTTCGCTCATCGTGCCTGCGGAATATGCGCCCACCGCTTCGAATACAGAGATGATGTCGGTGTGATTCTTACCGGGACGAATGGTACCGCCATAAACAAAGATGGCCGGACGATTCAATCGCGCCAGCGCCATCATGCAGCCTGGCATGTTCTTGTCGCAGCCACCAATGGCAATCACACCATCAAAACCTTGCGCGCCGGTCACCGCTTCAATTGAATCGGCAATCACTTCGCGCGATACCAATGAGTAACGCATGCCGGGTGTGCCGTTGGAAATTCCATCGGATACGGTAATGGTTCCGAACGTGGTGCTCTTGCCGCCAGAACTATCGACGCTTTGTGCGGCTGTTTTTGCCAGCTTGTCGATATGCATATTGCAAGGCGTCAGATTACTCCATGTCGATGCAATACCCACAGCAGGCTTTTTAAAATCAGCGTCCTTGTAACCCACTGCTCGTAACATGGCGCGGCTCGGCGTCTGCTTCACACCATCAACCACCACTGACGAATACTTGCGGTTTGCAGCGGATGGCGCTTTGACAGACTTTGTGGAAGACGACTTGGTCGCGCTTTTTTTCTGACGATCTTTCTGAGCAGCAGGCATGGGTTCCCCGAACGAAAACAAAGGTGCGTAATCGTCTGCGAGTTAGAGAAGAATGACAAGTACAAAATGGCATTTTTTACCGTTTGCTGCGCACACTAAACGCGCTACCATCGGCCTCACTCTCCCGTTTGCGGCGAGCCAGGAGGATGTATGACCGATTCGTTCCAGACGCTTACCACACTGCCTTGCAATCAGCGGCAGTATCAGATCAACAGCCTCAATGCGCTGGCCACGTCATACGATATCGATCGCCTGCCCTACTCGCTGAAGATTCTGCTTGAGAATCTGCTGCGCTTTGAAGATGGCATTAACGTCACGCGAGCGGATATCGAAGCCTTGTTGAAATGGAATCCCACCGCCACGCCGGACTACGAAATTTCTTTCACGCCCAGTCGCGTCATCATGCAGGACTTTACTGGCGTACCTGTAGTGGTGGATCTCGCCGCGATGCGCGATGCCATGGTCAAGCTTGGTGGTAGCGCTGGTCATATCAATCCGCTGTCCCCCGCTGAGCTAGTGATCGACCATTCAGTACAGGTCGATAAATACGGCACCGCCGATTCGCTAAAGGAAAATACTGCGATTGAATTTTCACGCAATGCAGAACGCTATGCCTTCCTGCGCTGGGGTCAAACCGCATTTCAAAACTTCAAAGTCGTGCCACCCAACACCGGCATCGTGCATCAAGTCAACATCGAATATCTGGCACGCGTGATCTTTGATGTCCAAGGTAACGACAAAAGCAACAACAACCATATCGCGTATCCCGACACGGTGGTCGGTACCGACTCGCATACCACAATGGTGAATGGACTCGGCGTACTCGGCTGGGGCGTGGGTGGCATTGAAGCAGAAGCCGCCATGCTCGGCCAGCCTGTCACCATGCTTATTCCGCAAGTAATCGGTTTCAAACTCAACGGACAACTGCCATCGGGTTCGACGGCAACCGATCTGGTGCTTACGATTACCGAGATGCTGCGTAAGCATGGTGTCGTCGATAAATTCGTTGAGTTCTTTGGTGATGGCCTGAGCAACTTGCCACTGGCTGATCGCGCCACGATTAGCAACATGTCACCTGAATTCGGCAGCACCTGCGCCATCTTCCCTATTGATCGCGAAACGCTTCGTTATCTTGAATTGACAGGCCGCAGCGCCGAACAGTTGGCATTGATTGAAGCCTATGCCAAGCATCAGCATCTATGGCGCGAGAATGGACAACGACAAGCTGATTACACTGCGGTGCTGGAACTGGATCTTACAACGGTAGAGCCTTCCATCGCGGGACCCAAGCGTCCACAAGACCGCGTGCCTTTGCGTGTCGCCAAAGAAAATTATCTGCTGAACGTAAAGAAGATGATTGATGACCGCGCCGCCAAAGCGCCCACCGCTACGGGTGCAGTCGCAGTCACTACTGACGGCAAACAATTTATGGTGCGCGATGGCAGCGTGTTGATTGCCGCCATCACCAGTTGTACCAACACTTCCAATCCCGCTGTCATGCTGGCCGCAGGTTTACTTGCGCGCAAAGCCAGAGCCAAAGGCATTACCTCGAAGCCCTGGGTTAAAACCAGTCTTGCACCGGGTTCACGCGTGGTGACGGATTATCTGGAGAAAGCAAAGTTACTCGATGATCTGGATGCGATTGGTTTCTATGTCGTGGGCTATGGTTGCACCACCTGCATTGGTAACTCCGGCCCGTTAAAGCCAGAGATATCCAACGCGGTGAAGTCACATGATCTAGTTGGCTGTGCAGTGCTCTCTGGCAATCGCAACTTCGAAGGCCGCGTACATCCCGAAGTAAAGATGAACTATCTCGCGTCACCGCCCTTGGTGGTCGCTTACGCATTGGCTGGATCATTGGAAGTGGATTTGAACAAAGATCCATTGGGCAACGACGCGCATGGCAAGCCTGTTTATCTGAAAGATATCTGGCCTACGCCTAAAGAGGTGCAAGACATCATGACCTCGCTGGATTCAGCGATGTTCAAGAGGAGTTATGCGAGCGTTTACACCGGCGATACAAACTGGAACAACATTCAAGTGCCGCAAGGACAACTTTATCAGTGGGACGATAGCTCCACCTACGTGAAACATCCGCCCTACTTCGAAGACATGACCATGCAGCTGACACCTGCCGCGGATATTCACGGCGCACGTGCGCTGGCTCTGCTCGGCGATTCAGTGACGACGGA
>DATAHE010000248.1:0-11572 GCA_036263355.1 Steroidobacteraceae bacterium
GGTGGTATAAACAATATCGCGCCAAAGCCCGGTGATACGCGATAGCAGCGTGACTGACCCAAACACACTCATACTGCGGAAGACGCGACGACTCATCAGGAACTCACAACACCCGGTTTTGGAAGCTAGAAGGATCAGACTCAAGCGATCACAGTAAAGACTGGCAATGGTATCGGTAGCGATTGCCCGCTGATAGTGTTTCAGCCGTCTTTTTTCAGCACAAGTTAGCGGACTTTCGGGCAAAACCCCTTGCCTTTGGCCGCCTGCATCGGCAGAATTCGCGCCTCTTTTTTGGAGTCCCTTCCTGGAGTGGATTAGTTCCGTGGCAAATATCAAATCTGCAATCAAGCGCGCTCGCCAAACCATCGTGCGTCGTGCTCACAACATGGCAGCCCGTTCTGCCCTGCGCACCGCAATCAAGAATGTTCTTATCGCCGTGGAAGCCGGCAAAAAAGAAGAAGCTGTCAGCAACCTGAAGGTCGCTGTTCCGGTGATCGATTCCATGGTGAACAAAGGCATCATTCACCGTAACAAGGCTGCTCGCCACAAGAGCCAGCTGAATGCTCGTGTAAAAGCACTTGGCTAATCAGCTCAGTTAGCCTGAAAGATCGATTAAGAAATGGGCTGATTTCAGCCCATTTTTCATTCTGGCGATGATTTCCTAGACTTTATTTTTCTCTTTCGCTTTCAGGTCGTGATCGATTTCCTCAAGTCGCGACATAATGGACTCACACAGCTCGCGTGTGCCTTGATGAGCCAATCCAGAAATCCTGAACACCTTTCCCTTCCAGCGCAGGCGACGCACGATGTCTTTGCATAGTTTGTCGGCTTCGTCTTCGGGCAATGCGTCGATCTTGTTCAGCACCAACCAGCGTTCTTTCTTGGCGAGCTGAGGACTGAATTTTTTCAGTTCGGCTGCAATGGCTCGCACATCCTTGACGGGATCGGCCTCTGGATCAGGTGGCATGATGTCCACCAGGTGCAACAAGACACGCGTACGCTGCAAATGTTTCAGGAAACGCAGCCCGAGGCCTGCGCCTTCTGCCGCTCCTTCAATCACACCCGGAATATCAGCCATGACAAAGCTGCGCTGCATGCCTACCGATACCACACCCAAGTTAGGATGCAATGTCGTGAATGGATAGTCAGCCACTTTGGGCTTAGCCGCCGACACGGCGCGGATGAGCGTTGATTTACCGGCATTGGGCAACCCCAGCAAACCCACGTCTGCAATCACTTTCAATTCCATGCGCAGTTCGCGCTTCTCGCCGGGCAGACCCATTCCTGCTTTGCGCGGTGTTCGATTCGTACTGGTTTTGAAGCGGGTATTACCCCAGCCACCTTTGCCACCTTTCACTACCAGCACTCGCTGTCCTGCAACAGTAAGATCACCGAGTTGTTCTTCGGTCTCAGTGTCGTAGATCACCGTACCAACCGGTACTTTGATTTCCATATCTTCACCACTTGCGCCGGTGCAATCGTTGCTCATTCCTGCAGTGCCGTGAGGCGCTCGGAACGCGCGTTGATAGCGGAAGTCGGCTAACGTGTTGATGCCCTCAGCAGCGACGAGATAGATCCCCGCGCCATGACCACCATCACCGCCATCCGGCCCGCCGAAAGGTATAAATTTTTCGCGACGAAAACTGGCGCAACCGCGCCCACCATTTCCGCCCTGTACCTTGACTATTGCTTCATCGACGAATTTCATGACACCACATTTACGGCTATTAGCGGGAAGCTAAGTGGGCATTGATACTGAGGTGTTCTTTTCAAAACCTTCAAAAACCCAAGTAATCAAGCTGGGCTTTTGCGAAGACTCCATGGAAGGATTCACGTCGGCTTTGAAAAGAACACCTCAGTGTCAATGCAAATCAGCAAACCTAATCAAACTACAAACAAAAAACCCCGGTGATACCGGGGTTTTCATAATTCAAATCTTCAAATCAATTACTCTGTAACGACGCTCACATAGGTGTGCTGCGCAACGCCCCTAGTGCGAAATTCAACGCGGCCGTTGCTCTTCGCAAACAAAGTATGGTCTGTGCCCATACCTACGTTGTCGCCAGCCCAGAACTGTGTGCCGCGCTGACGCACGATGATGTTGCCAGCCAGTACAGCTTCGCCGCCGAACTTCTTTACGCCCAATCGTTTGGACTCTGAATCGCGGCCGTTCTTGGTACTACCGCCTGCCTTTTTATGTGCCATGAGTGCAACTCTCCAACAAACTTGATTCTTTAATTAGACGCCAATCAGGCGCCCACAATACCGGTAACCTTGATTTCGGTGTATTCCTGACGATGACCACCACGGCGCATGTAATGCTTGCGGCGACGGAACTTCACGAAACTGACCTTATCGCCCTGGCCATGCTTTTCAACATTGGCGGTGACTTTGCCACCTTTTACGGTGGGAGCTCCTACAGTGACCTTGTCACCATTGGCAATCAACAAAACCTGGTCGAATTCGACAGCAGCACCTGCGTCGGCCTGCAACTTCTCTATACGCAGCACGGTGCCTTCACTGACACGGTATTGCTTTCCACCTGTGGCGATCACAGCGTACATTTGACTCTTACTCCGAAATGAAGCGGATACATCGAACTATCCACTTGAATTTAAAGGCGGCGCAGTTTACGGATTTGAGTCCGCTGGAGCAAGGGAATTTAACGATTTACCCGCCTTCTGCACTACGATTCACTGATCTTCAGTTACCATTACACACCTTTGCGCCCCACAATTGTAAAAAAACGATGAACCAACTGCTGGAGACCATTAAACAACGCGTGCAGCCCGACTTGCAGGCGGTAGATTCTGTCATTCGGGCCCGGCTGGCCAGTGACGTGGTACTCGTCAACCAAGTGTCCGAGTACATCATTCAATCCGGCGGCAAGCGCATCCGTCCCTTGGTCACGGTGCTGGCGGGAAAGGCCTGTGGCGCGCATGAAAATGCACTCGCGACTGCTGCCGCAATTGTTGAATTTGTTCATACCGCCACGCTGCTTCACGATGACGTGGTTGATGAATCAGGTTTGCGACGTGGGCACGAAACCGCAAATGCAGTGTGGGGCAATCAGGCCAGCGTACTCGTTGGTGATTATCTGTATTCACGCGCCTTCGAGATGATGGTGGAACTGAACATCATGCGCGTGATGGATGTGATGGCCAGTGCGACTAACAAGATCGCTGAAGGCGAAGTGCTACAGTTGATGAATGCGAATGATCCGGACACCACTGAAGAACGCTATCTTGAGGTCATCTATCGCAAGACCGCCAAGCTATTTGAAGCGGGCACACAAATCGCAGCGATTATTGCAAATGCCAGTACAGCACATGAACATGCCTTGGCAAGCTATGGCAAACACTTGGGCAATGCCTTCCAGCTGGTTGATGATGTGCTCGACTATCGCGCCAATCGTGAAGAACTCGGAAAGAATCTGGGGGATGACCTTGCCGAAGGCAAGCCCACGCTGCCACTGATTCATGCATTGAAACACGGGAATGCAGAACAACAACAATTGATCCGAGATGCCATCGAACATGGTGGCATTGATGCGCTGGAGCAAATTACCGCTGCAATTGAATCGACCGGAGGCCTTGAGTACACTGCACGCCGCGCACGGCAAGAGGCCGATCTTGCCATTCAATCACTCACTGCATTACCCAAGTCAGACTTCGTTCATGCGTTGCGTGAACTGGCAGAGTTTGCGGTGAGCAGAAGTTACTGAGGCTTCTCTAGATTCTAGTAAGGTGGGTTAGAAGTCTCTTCTGCGCAATCCACCATTCTTGTTCGCATGGTGGATTACGTGGATAAACCGCTAATCACCCTACGACAATGCACAACAGATTTCTGACGGGGTGTAGCTCAGTCTGGTAGAGCGCTACGTTCGGGACGTAGAGGTCGCAGGTTCGAATCCTGTCACCCCGATATTTCTTTCGTTACTTTTGATTTGAAAAGAAAAGCAAAAGACATCAGGGACCGAGCATCGCGAGCACTGACCTCTTTTGTCAGGACCTCCCTTACTTCATCATCACCGCATTCTCGTCCTACAAATCCACTCGCTTGTTAGCGCTCTCAATGTTTCTTATCGATGACATTCGTAAGTCCACATTGAAAACTAGTAATCTTCCACGTCAAAATATACTCAGACATTTCCCGATCTGCCTCTTTCAACAACAGATCATGGGTCAAGTCGAAATATAAGCGATGGGGATTGTGTGTTGAATGACGAGAACGACAGCCAACTGACGCCAGCATGACACGACAACGTATCTATGCTTTTGATAGTTTCACCCTGGATACACACAGTCGCATGTTGTATCGAAGTGGCGAGCCTGTGCGCCTTGCCCCCAAAGTATTCAGTACGCTTTTATATCTGATCGAGCGTCCCAATCAGATCGTCATCAAGGAAGAGTTGATCAACGCCATATGGGGTGGCGCAAAAATCGAAACTGGAGGCATCGCACGCAATATCTCCGCTCTGCGCACTGCGTTAAACGATAACGAGAACACAAAGTACATCGTTACCGTGGCCAAGCGCGGCTATAAATTCTGTGCCAATGTCTATGACGCCACTGCTGCAACGGATCGTACAGAGTTTTCTGGCAATGGCTCAAACGTACTAAGATCATTAAAGAATCCAACACCTGAGCGTCAAACCGGCGGGTTCCCCTGGTTCACCAGGTTTATCGGTGGCGAATACCCGATCATCATTGGTTTGATTGCAATCGTACTCGCGACTGCATTCGTCATACCGACACGACTCAGCTGGCAGGAATTTACCCGCAAGCAATTAACATCCAACTCTCCTGATCTACCGATCATTGGTGCCGCGATCTCGCCGGATGGAAAGTCGATTGCCTATACGGAGTTGAACAAGGTGTACGTTGCGCTCATCGGCTCCGCAGAACGCAAGTCAGTTGCTTCGCCTGCGAATACCATTCCGGGACATATTGAATGGTTTCCCGATAACAAGACCTTGCTGGTTTGCGGTTTCAATGCGGACCTTCATCGCGCGATGATCTGGAAAACCTCCATCGATGGTGAGCAGGTTCAGGAAATTAAGGTAAATGCGTCCAGCGCGCGATTGTCACCGGACGGTAGCAAAATTATTTACGTCAAGAACCGCACTCAATTGTGGGTGGCAGATATCGATGGCAACAATGCCAAACAGGTTGCCATCACTACTGCACGCTCCCAGTTCTGGTTGTTGCCACAGTTCTCGGCAGACTCGGCGTATGCAATCACCGCTCGCAAGGACAACCTTAACCATCACACGGTCATTGAAGCACGGCAATTAAGTTCCGGCGCCACCACCGTGCTATATCAGACTGATTCATACATCACCGATTTCTATTTATTGCCATCCAACGATTTGTTCGTATCACAATTTGCTGAGCAGGGAAGCAACATTACTTCAACCGAAGTGGATCTACAGCGTGGTACACACGGCACCACTCACGTCATTGGTAACTGGCCATCAGGCAACATTACCCAGTTCAGCGCTTCAGCAGATGGACGACGAGTTGCCATCATCAACGATCAATCGCAATCCGATGTCTATGTCGCGGACTTGCAAGCGGGAGGCAACGCCATCAAAAATGCCGAACGTTTAACGATGGATGATCGCAATGACCGCCCGGCGGGATGGTGGAGCGATAACAAGTCAGTGCTGTTCTATTCTGATCGTCATGACAGCTATGGCATCTACAAACAATCCAAAGAACAGCCCAATGCAGATACGTTGATCAGCGATAGTCGGGACAACACGTGGCCAGTGTTATCGCCTGATGGGCAGTGGCTGCTCTACTTTACCTCGGCAGCCGATGAGACTCGGCCGAACACCAAGGTAAGCTTGATGCGTAAACCGATCGCGGGTGGTCCGGCTGAATTGATTGACACTCGCGCGGACATTTATCGCTCTATTCGTTGTGCATACAAGGCAAACCGATGTGTGCTGGCCGAACATACCACCGATCAAAGCATCTATTATGAATTCAACGCAGAGAAAGGCCGTGGCAACGAACTGGCGCGCACGCCGTGGTCATCTGGATACGACTTCTATGACTGGGATGTTTCTCCCGATGCGACACGGATTGCTTATGTGGATACTGCCGAAGGTTCATCCAGCATCGGCATTATCACGCTCGGTGAACAGCTGACTATCAAACACATGACGGTTCCCGGCTTCGAGCAGATATCGACATTGATGTGGGACAGCAATGGCAAAGGCTTTTATATTTCATCGCACGAGTCAGATTCGGAAACTGCACCACTGGTATTGCTGCATGCCACACTGGATGGTCGCATTGCTACGCTGCGTTATCAATTGAACAGCATTGATGGCTGGGCCATCCCCTCTCCAGATGGACAGCGTCTCGCATTTCAGCAATGGTCTTCTGACGGCAATGTCTGGTTGCTCGAAAAGTAAGCTTGCCTGAATTCAAGCAGCGTCAACTTATTATTACAACAGATCCGTATCAGCGTTATCCGAAGCTGAATTGATTTCCCTAACCACCTGAGATTAATCTGCACTACTTGGCAGATACGAGTAGCAGCATGAAAGTCGTTTTGATTACCGGCGCAAGTCGTGGCATCGGCGCAGCCACCGCAAAGCTGGCAGCAAAATGCGGATACGCGGTGTGCATCAACTACAAACGCGATGCGGCGGCAGCTGAACACATCTCGACGGATATCAAGACCCATGGTGGTACAGCCATCATTGTCGCTGCTGACATTGCCGATGAAACAGAGGTGATTCGTTTGTTTGATACCTGTCATCAACAACTTGGATATATTGATGCGCTGGTAAACAACGCTGGCATACTAGAAAAGCAAATGCGTCTTGCACAAATGGATGTCGGCCGCATGCAGCGCATTCTCAATACAAATGTGATTGGGTCATTACTGTGTGCACGTGAAGCCGTTAAACGCATGTCCACCAGGCACGGTGGACACGGAGGTGCCATCGTCAATGTGTCTTCTGCTGCCGCAAGACTCGGCGCACCAAACGAATACATTGACTACGCCGCATCCAAAGGCGCGATTGATTCACTCACCATTGGCCTTGCAAAAGAAGTCGCAGAAGAAGGCATTCGCGTTAATGCTGTTCGTCCCGGTCTTATCCACACAGAGATGCATGCCAGTGGTGGCGAACCAGGGCGTATTGATCGCTTAAAGACATCCGTCCCCATGAAACGTGGTGGCACTGCAGAAGAAGTGGCACAGGCCATTATGTGGCTGCTCTCTGATGAGTCGTCATATGTGACGGGCACCATTATTGACGTTACCGGTGGTCGTTAGTTAGGTTCAGTACAACGTTAATGAATACAAACGATCAATTGCTACCTCATCGCTGGCAACGGCTTCAAACGCTGTATGACGAAGCCATGACTCTGGCGACATCGCATCGGCCACAGTTTGTTATCGACTCCTGCGCAGAAGACAAATTGTTACGCGACCAACTGTTGTCTCTCGTCATGCAAAGTGATGTTGGTCGCTCCGAAGTTGCTACCGGGTTTGCAAAGCGATCACCGACGACACTGGAAACCGGCCATGTGATTGGGCGTTACCGCATTCTCCGTCAACTGGGTGTCGGCGGCATGGGCAGTGTCTATCTTGCCGAACGCGCGGATAGTGAGTTCCAGCAACAAGTTGCGATAAAACTGGTCAACAGTAATCTGGTATCACCCAATGTCATTGCACGCATGCGTGGCGAACGCCAGATTCTCGCCAACTTGAATCATCCAAACATTGCGAGATTGATTGACGGTGGCGCCACGTCCGAAGGTCTGCCCTATCTGGTGATGGAATACGTCGAAGGCACGAGGATTGATTTGTATTGCAGTACAAACAATCTCGACATTAACGACAAGTTGCAGCTTTTTAAACAAGTATGTAGCGCCGTGCATGCAGCTCACCAGCAACTCATCATTCACCGCGATATCAAACCATCCAACATTCTGGTGACGTCTGATGGCGTGCCGAAGCTACTGGATTTCGGCATTGCCAAGCTGCTTGACGCCAGCACTCGCATTAGCGACACCGCCCTGACTCTTGTGAATGAGCGAATGCTGACACCGGAGTATGCAAGTCCGGAGCAAGTTCGCGGCGAGCCGCTTAGCACAGCGTCGGATGTTTATGCGCTCGGCATTTTGCTATATGAGTTGCTCACTGGCACCAGACCTTATCGGTTTAAGGGAACGACGCTGCATCAGCTGGAGCAGTTCATGCAGAGTCATACGCCACTCAAGCCAAGCGTGGTGATTGAACAGTTGCCGGTATCCATTGAAAGGTCAGTCGACAGCACGCTCAGTAGATCACTCCGCGGCGATCTGGACAACATCATCATGAAAGCCATGCACAAGGACACCATGCGACGTTATGGGTCCGCCAGTGCACTGGCCGATGACATCGACAACTATCTATCGAGTCGCCCTATCTCCGCACGACCCGATACGATGAGCTACCTTGCAGTAAAGTTCTGGCGACGAAATCGCTGGGCGGTCACTAGTGCGGCTATCATGTTTCTTCTCATTATTGCCCTCACGATTTTCTACACGTGGCGATTGACGACTGAACGCAACATCGCACAACGCGAAAAACTCACCGCAACGCGCGTGTCAGACTTCATGACTGAAGTTTTCCGCGTCGCCAATCCGAATGAATCACGCGGCAATACGGTGGCGGCACGCGAAATTCTCGACAATGCCGTCATGCGCATCGATCGCGATTTGCGCAATGAGCCAGGTGTTCAAGTTGCTTTGCTGAGAAAAATGGCACAAGCATACGTGGGTATTGGCCTATGGGAAAATGCGAAGCAGCTGCTCAGTCGTGCCGTATTGTTGCAGCAACACGCGAGTGGCAAGCAACAGCTTGATCTTGCAGACACACTGACTGAACTGGGTCAAGTTCAAACTCGTTTGTCCGATATTCGGGGCGAGTGGGATTCGCTGGAACGTGCGCTCGATATTCGCAACAGTCTGCATCAAGACCGTACGGTTGCGGCGCTACCATTATTAATCGCATGGGCTAAAAATCAGTCACTAAGAGGTAACGACACCTCGGCGATGAAAACACTGGATGATGCGGAGGCTATTGCAGCAAGCAGTCCTGAGACGTCCAAACTTATGCTGGGCAATCTGCATTTTGCCCGCGGTGAAATATTGATTGATGCGAATCGTTACAAGGAAGCTGAAGCCGCGTATCGTAAAGCCCAACCCCTGCTTCACGGCTTACTGGATGAAGGTAGCGACCCCTATCTTGAGAACGCTTTATCACTTGGTTACGCAATGATTCTCGAGGTTCACCTTGATGAAGCACGGGAATATCTCAGGTCGGTGTTAAACGAGCTGACACCCAGGTATCCGGCAAACCATCCATTGATCGCCAGTGTCTGGAACGAACTGGGCATTGCCTATTGTGACAGCGGTCTGTACGCAGAAGGCAGTAGTGCTTTCGGAAAAAGCGTTGATATGGAACAACACCTTTCGGCAAATCCGCTTCGAGTCGCAATGATGTATGGAAATCTCGGCTCAGCATATCGCGATGCTGGCAATCTTCACGACGCGCTTGCGTCGCTCGACAAAGCCATCAACATGATGATTTCAGCAAGCGACGACAAGAATGTAAATCTAAAGGGTCTGTACTATGAGCAGGCTGCCACTCACCGTTTACTCGGAAACCTATCTGCTGCAGAAAAGTCACTGCAAGCAGGGGAGCGTCTGCTTGCACTTTCAGATGATATGACCGATCCAAATCGCTACTTCGTACAACTAGAACGCGGTCGTTGGTTGACGGCAAAAGGCAAAGCTGCACTCGCGGTGACGAAACTACAAAGCACCCTGGATGAAACGCCGAAGGAAGCAAAACGTTTGCTGGCTAATGTTTATCTCGCATTGGGCGAAGCGCTGGATCATACGGGTAAGTGCGAGGAAGCAATTCGCCAGATCAGAACAGCTTATGACATCCGCAAAACGGTTTTTCCAGCGACCAACTGGTACATATACGAAGCAGAAAGCAGTCTGGGTAACACGCTGAGTAAGTGCGGTCATACTGACGAAGCGCAGCCTTTACTGACTAACAGCGTTGAAAAATTACGGCAACAACGTCCAAAGAACGACATTAGCCTGACTATGGCGGAAAGGAATCTCGCTGCACACGAACAACGAATCAAAAAGTAGTTAGCTAACGTACTACGCCATTACTTCGATACGATTTCCCTCTGGATCAAGCACTACCGCTTCGTAGTAACCATCTCCTGTGCGGCGCGGTCCATCCAGCAAAGTGACACCCGCCAGTTTCATTTTACTTACTAACTCATTGACCGCTGATTCGGTACCCACCGATATCGCGAGATGCGTCAAGCCCATTCGATGTGCGCCCGCCTCATGATGAACCGGCGACACCATCGTGGTCTTCATCACCTCGATACGCGCACCAGATCCAAACGACAGAAAACGAGACGTAAAACCTTTTGCGTCATTCTTGTATTGAGGACCAATCACCGCATTGAAGTTTCGCTGATAAAAATCACATATGACGTCGATGTCATCAACCCACAACGCCACATGCTCAATGCGAATCATTTTCCAGAGACGCTAGACTATGGAGCATTCACAAATGGTGGAGGAATCGTGCCAAGTGCCTGAATAGGTTCATCCGCAAAAAACACCTTGATAGGATAGCTGCTCGCTGACTTCCATTGTTCCTGCGTGATCAACCACTTTGCGACAAATTCCTTTAATGTGGCACGCGCTGCTTCACGTTGCATCTGTATATATGGTGCAGAGCCAGCTTTATTTGCCAGTGCCTGCGTAATGGATCGTTGCAACTCTTCCAGTTGACCATGCCCGGTAAACAGCGACCACACACCGAAAGACTGTGCTTCGAGTTTTCCAGTATCAATTGCGACCGGCAACGAAGGCTTCACCGCTGGCGCCACCACAACAAACATTTTGTCGCGTAAAAGAATTTTCCACTCTGGTGCCAGCTCGATATGATATCGATATGTTGCTGGAACGCGAATGGTCGATACCGTTGCACCGACCGACACGCCAAGTATGGTGTGATCTTGTGTCGATTCGAAACGCTCTGGTGCAGTAATCGTCGATACTTCAAGCAGACCACCATTGGTACGCATCACCACAGGTGCATCGGTAATCACGGTGCGAATGACTGGCACATCTTCGTGATGCCATACCTTACGCACCAGCCAGACGTTCAGCAGCAAACTTACTACTACGGTTAACGCTACGATCAATCTTGCTGTACTCATGATCTCGCTGCACTCGTTATGGTTTCAACACATCTCACTATCGGTACTCTACCGATAGCAAATCCTGCCATGGCGACATATATCACAGTTTAGCTGAGGCGATTCAACGCCCGTCTCTCATTGCATGCCTTCCAGGAAATCCGCGACCATTAGCGATGAAAAGTACAGTGTAATCAATACTGGTAAATGCAGATTCGTCGCAAAGGATATTCAACGGTACTGGCGACTGGGTATACTTGCGCCGTTCCAGCACACTCACGGAACGGCGGAAATAAAATGCAAAGAAAAACTGGCGCTTTC
>DATAHE010000249.1:0-3387 GCA_036263355.1 Steroidobacteraceae bacterium
CAAGCCTTCCCGGGACGCTGATCAACTATCAAACCACCAACCAGCAGAGTCAAAAAACTAGGCGCAACATAGAGCAGCGTATGCCAGTCACGGCGGGCCAATTGACGCAATCGTTCTAACTCAGAACGATAGATTGCGAGCCCTTCGCCCGCAGTGAACTCCGGTGCCATGGCTTTCACTCTATAGTGCTTATGCACGTAGACAACCCTGCACATGATGGCCCCTAGAAAAAGCACAGCGGCTGCTCCAAAAACAAAATCCATACGTCCAAAGTTAGTGACAGAACCGTGCTTGAAAGCAGACATAAAAAAATACGAGATGGTACCCATAACGGTCACAATCAACCCGACCCTTTCATTCTTCAAAGAACGACTCTTCTTCCGGAAAAGACTCCGAATAAATTCCGGCGACATCTCTGGCACCGAAACTGATTGTGATTGCCAAATTGAACAGCTCATCTTGATCTCCTCTTGTTGGTCACTCATAACAAACCTCGCTCGCGAAACATCGCCTGCAATAACTTTTTAATGCGATGAATTTTTGTCGCTACGTTCTCAGCGGAGAGCCCCGTGAGTTCGCTGATGGCTTTTGCGTCTTGCTCTTCGAGATAAAGCAGTATGACCTGAGGGTCGAGTGGCTTGAGTTGCTCTATCAAGCGAAAGAGCCGCTGCAGATATTCGTCTTTTGCTTGCACAGAATGCTCGTCATGACTTGCGACTTCCGGCAGCTCTTCAAGCGAATGCAATTCGTTTAAGCGGATGCGCTTGTTATTCATCATATGGCGGATCGCAACATTGTGCGCAACGCGATACATCCAGGTCTGTAACGCGCAGCGGCCATCAAAGGATTCGAAGCTGTGCCACAACGCGAGATGAATATCCTGAGTCAGATCTTGCCGCCTGGAGATATCTTTCTCGTAACCACACACCAGGCGCGACAAGCTCGCTCCATGGAGTTTAATCGCCTCTACATATCGAGCATCCTGCACGCCAGCGCGGCTGGACTCGTGCTCGGCATTAACCTCTTGAGTGGCGGTGATCTCTTTCATACTGACATTAGTAACAGGCCGATCACGTTTCTTACACGGCTCGCGAACTTTTTGTTTGACCAGTCTTTAATGACACAACATATACACCCGGAGTAACATCCGCCGACCAAAATAATTAGCGGGGATATTTGCATGCGTAAGTATTCACGGTGCCTCATCGGCATCTCGATGTTGACGGCCACAATGTTAGTTACAAACGCACAGGCCAGTACGACATTGTTCAACTCTGTGTTTCAGGATCATGCTGTTCTGCAGCGCGACAAACCCATCACCGTGTGGGGCCGGGCAACGAACAGCGAGGAGATTGCATTGTCACTCGGCGATGCTAAGACTACGGTGCATGCAGATAACAGCGGGCATTGGTCTGCAACGCTTCCGGCAATGAGCGCTGGCGGTCCTTATAAGTTGATCGCAAAGAGTGGTGCTGGCGAGCAAGTGTTGAATGATATTCTGGTTGGTGATGTGTTTCTCTGCTCCGGTCAATCCAACATGGAATTGCCAGTGCAGGCAACCGGTGGTGCATTCTTCGAAACCATGATGGCCAAGAACGACGCCATCCGCATGCTCACAGTTGAAAAGGCCACGAACCTTAAACCGGTTGAGTCATTGCCAAGAGCTGAATGGCAAGTAGAAAGCCCAAGCACCGTCGGCAAATGGTCTGGTACCTGCTTCTACTTTGCTCGCGAGTTATACAAAACCACCAAGGCACCTATCGGTCTTATCCATTCCTCATGGGGCGGATCAAACATTCGACCTTGGATTAGTACTGCAGGATTGCATGCAATGGGTGGCTTTGATGCGGCGCTTGAAACATTGAACCTGTATGCATCGAATCAAGCGCAGGCACAGTTGAAATTTGGCGCGCAATGGGAGGCATGGTGGCGCGACAAGTCAAAAGACAAAGCAGGCAAAGAACCCTGGCATGATCGCACGTATCATGCCAGTGAATGGCGCGTTGCTCCGGCGAAGCTTGGCGACTATCAAGCATGGGGAGTGCCTGATCTTGCACAATTCACTGGACTACTCTGGTATCGCACTACGATTCACTTGACCGCACAACAAGCAAAGGCGGCAACAAAGCTG
Organism: Steroidobacteraceae bacterium; assembly: GCA_036263355.1. Lineage (GTDB taxonomy): Bacteria > Pseudomonadota > Gammaproteobacteria > Steroidobacterales > Steroidobacteraceae > CAILZL01. The sequence goes on from DATAHE010000249.1 coordinate 2,132, forward strand.
AATCTGGGTGGCATCGACGAAGTAGATCAAACATGGATCAATGGAAAAATTATCGGTAACACATTTGGTTACGGCGCTGAGCGCCACTACGACATTCCCAAAGGTGTGCTGCATGCTGGTGATAACACACTGGTCATCAACGTCACCAACACTTATGCCTCTGGCGGTTTGGTAGGAGACTGGCCGCGAAGTATCGCGTTTGCAAATGGAGAGTCGTTACCCATCAATGGCGAATGGCAATATCTGAAAGCACCGAAGGAATATGACTATCCACCGCGTGCCTCTTGGGAAGCCGTGGGTGGATTGGCCGGCATGTATAACGGCATGATTGCACCGCTGGGTCATTACGGCATTCGTGGTGCGCTTTGGTATCAAGGCGAATCCAACACGCGTGAAGCAAGCACTTATCAATCGCTGCTGCGTGGTTTATTCGCAGACTGGCGTAATCAATTTGGTAAAGACCTGTCATTCCTTGTTGTGCAATTACCCGACTATGGTCCACGCACCTCTACACCGGTTGAATCTGGCTGGGCCGAAGTACGTGAAGCAGAACGCCGCGCAGTAGCAGAAGATGCGAACGCAGGATTAGCAGTCACGATTGATGTTGGCGACCCCAACAATCTTCATCCACCAGATAAGCAAAGCATTGGTGTGCGTCTGGCGCGCGCAGCACGTCATGTGATTTATGGCGAGAACATCATTCCTTCTGGACCGACACCGAAGGCTATCAAACGTACCAGCAATGGTGTCGTCGTGACGTTTACAGATATTGAGCAATCACTCGTTGCGTATGGTCACTATGGCCCCATCGGATTTGAACTCTGTGGTGCTGCAAAGGACAGTTGTCAATTTGCTGATGCGCATCTTGATGGCGCGAATGTCATACTCAGTGCTGCGAATGCAGCGACTGCAACGCGCGTTCGTCATTTGTGGGCCGATAGTCCCATCAGCATCTTGTACGATCGCAATGGATTACCAGCTGGTCCGTTTGAAGCGCCAATACAGTAATCATTTAAAGAAGGGCCATACATGCGTGACCCTTTTGTTTTGCAGAAGTTGCGACGAAAAGCCTTAGGCAATAGCTCCGAACGATGTGCATAAGCATCATATGCGTGGAGCGATTTGCGATTCAAGCATATGAATCTGCTGCCTCGATTCGTTGGTTGGGTCTCATGACTAGACAATACTTTGCATGGGAACAACGTATGTATTCTGTACTCGCAATGATTTCTTAAGGTACGCGGTCCAAATACCTG
>DATAHE010000250.1:0-2992 GCA_036263355.1 Steroidobacteraceae bacterium
CACCTTTTCGGGCCACAATAAGGTGGCTTCGCGCGCGACGGTGGGCGATCCGGTATGTGCTTGCACATCATTCAGGAAGGCGAAATGTTCCGGCATGGCGCCATCGGTGTACTGCACTTGAGCACCGTTATCGGCATAGTGCTGTATCGCGCTATGCGCCAGCCACATCGGACCAAGATCGGAACGCTCCAGCGCACTGCAGTCCACATTAACCGTCGCAACCTTTTCGGTTGGCAAGCTGGCCAATGCGGCTTCAATGTCATGCATGCGGTCCACCACCCAGTGGCCGTCAAGACGCATGGTCAGTACATTGTTGTTCAAGTCGACTTGCAACATTGGCGCACTTTAGCAGTGCTACTGCCTTTTGGCATTAGTTACGACGCAGAATGATGCGCAAGATCGATATTGACGGATTAACGTCGCTGCTGTCTCATCACATGCTTGTGACCTGGATCGATTCAGATAAAGGATGCCCGATGCGCGTTTCAATATTTCGATTGTTTCTGCTTGGCTTCGTTGTACTCACAGTTGCCAATGCGACGCAAGCAGATGAAACTGATTCTCCTGTCGTCGCCCAATCAAACTCCCAGTTTCATGTGCGCGAAGTGGATCAGGCATGGCGTGAGAATCTGCCACTGGATGCAGAGAAGGCAACACAGTTATATATGGATCGTTTACCAGTGGAAGTGGTAAAGCGTTCCGATGCCTATTTCGAGGGTGGTTACTGGTTGCAGTTGTGGAATTTTCTGCTGGGTCTTCTCATCGCCGTTGTTTTGCTTGGCGGCAAAAGATCTGCTCGAATACGTGACTGGGCGCAGCGAGTTGGGCGCAAGGCATTCTTTCGCGATGTCTTGTACGCGGCTGTTTATACGTTGGCTGTGTGGATACTCAGCTTGCCCATGACGATCTACGAAGGATTTGTGCGTGAACATTCATATGGTATGGCAACTCAACAGTTCGGTGGCTGGTTCGGTGAACAGTTACTCTCGCTGAGCGTTGATACACTGATGTTCGCAATTGCTATACCGCTTCTGTATGCCGCTATTCGCCGTACTGGCGAACGCTGGTGGGTGTGGGGGAGTGTGGTCTCCACCGTTTTCCTGGCGGTGATACTGATCATCCAACCTATCTGGATTGATCCACTGTTCAACGACTACAAGTCACTCCAAGACGGCGAAGTGAAGTCTGCAGTGATCACCATGGCTAAAGCGAATGGGGTTCCCACCGACAATGTGTATTGGTTCGATGCATCACGCCAGACAACGCGCGTCAGTGCCAATGTCAGTGGCATCTTTGGTTCTGCGGCGATCAGGCTGAACGATAATCTGTTGCGCACTTCACTACCGGAGATTCGTGCTGTGACTGGTCACGAGATTGGTCACTATGTGCTGCATCATGTCTATTACACGTTATTGTTTTTCTCCTTGCTGGCGTTAGGTGGTTTCCTGTTCACCAGGTGGTGCATGAGCAGGTTACTCGCAAAATATTCGCAGCGATTCGCATTGCATGGCATTGCCGACATTGCATCATTGCCCATGATGCTGGCTGTGCTGTCGACATTCTTCTTTCTGGCCACGCCTATCACCAATACTTTGACGCGTGTGCAGGAAAGCGAAGCAGATCAGTTTGGTTTCAACCTCGCGCGTGAACCACTCGGTGCTGCCGAGGCTTATTTGAAACTGACGGAGTATCGCAAACCCGATCCGGGTCCCGTCGAAGAGTTTATTTTCTTTGATCATCCCAGTACTCGCACCCGAATTCATAATGCGATGACCTGGCGTGAGAACATGAGCACGCATTGAAGTTGTGCGAATGGCTGGTAGCCGGACGCACGACATCGCTCGCAGCCTTTGCGATTTGTTGAGCGCAGACTTACGTTTATAGCGCGGATCGAATACTCTCGCTGCATGCATTCCAACGCGCTCGAACAACTATTAATTTTGCTCGCCAGCTCGGTGCTGGTAGTGACGCTATTGCGTCGCATGAAATTGCCACCGATTGTGGGATATCTCGCTGTAGGTATGTTGTTGGGTCCAGCTGCTCTGCGTGTAGCAGGCGAAGAAACTACGCGCGTCATGTCCGAGTATGGTGTGGTATTTCTGGTGTTCACGCTGGGGCTGGAGTTTTCTTTCCCACGCATGGTGGCGATGCGCTGGCAGGTGTTTGGACTGGGTGGCGCGCAAGTTGTGCTTACCACTGCATTGATTGCGGCCATTGCACAATTTAATGGCGTGCCTTTGTTGATCAGCATCGTGCTCGGCGGTGCACTGGCCATGTCTTCCACCGCCATCGTGATCAAGCAGCTGACTGAACAGCTCGAAGTCAATCGCACTCATGGCAGGTTGGCAGTGGGCATCCTGCTATTTCAAGACCTGGCATTTGTACCTCTGCTCGCCGTTGAAAATGCGTTGCATGGATCGCTTTCCGGTTTGTCACCGATGGATGTCGTGAATGCATTGTTACGAGCTGCTTTCGCATTGATTCTGGTGTTGGCGCTGGGTCGTTTGCTATTGAGACCGTTGTTTCATGAGATTGGCAACGCGCGCAGTACGGAGTTGTTCACGCTCACCGTATTGTTGGTCGCATTGGCCAGCGCATGGGCGACGAATGCCGCAGGCATGTCACTGGCACTGGGCTCCTTCCTTGCGGGCATGTTGCTGGCAGAGACTGAGTATCGTCATCAGATCGAAGTAGTGATTCGCCCATTCCGTGACATCTTGCTGGGTTTGTTCTTTATCACCATTGGCACCCTGCTCGATCTAAAACTATTGCTCAGTCATGGCTGGCTGGTGCTGTTGCTGCTGATTGCATTGCAAGTGAGCAAAGCCTCCATCGTCACCGTGCTTGCCAGAATGTTCAGCAAGAGCTGGCGTGCAGCATTGCAAACTGGATTGGTGATTGCACAAGGTGGTGAGTTTGGTTTTGCGTTGCTCACCTTGATGCTGAATGACAAGCTCGCCAGTAATGAACTTATTCAACCGCTGCTGGCGGC
>DATAHE010000251.1:0-6091 GCA_036263355.1 Steroidobacteraceae bacterium
TCAAACGTTCACGCAGACGATCTTCCGTGGTATTCAAATACGCATTCATACCTGCCTTGGTAACGCCACCAGCACTGTTGACAGCATTATAGTTGAGATAAGTTTGCGGCAAGTTATCTTCAGCAAAATGGTCATTCTGCACACGAAAGCGGATATCACCTGAAAACTTGAAGTTGTTTACCCACTCTGGCAATGCGCCGGGAATGCCCCAGCGATCTTTCTTTGCACTCTCAACGACATTCTTGGTAACGGCAGGTATCACATCCTTTGCAACCTGCCTGCTAATTTCATCACGCACGATTTGCGGCACGTACGTAACATGCACGGCATCCTTTTCTTTTTCATCCTGCTCAGCCTTTTCCGTCGCGCGTGCCTGCGCATCGGCCGCGGCTTTTGCTTGGGCATCAGCAACAATCGCCTGTGCCTGTTCGCGTGTCAGGAGCCCCTTGCTCACTAGCGCCTGCAATACACCGGTCAACGTATCACGCAGCTCATCAACGGATTGCTGATTGTCGGCGGCAATAACCGAGGAACTCAGCGCAACACCGATCAACAAAGCCAATATGCTTTTACCAACGAATCTTGTTTTCATTCCTGATCTCAATTGACATCACCAATAAATCAACACTAACCACGCGACACAATCTGAATGGTCGCCAGACGCGGCATCTCCAGTGGACGGCTTTCGCCTGTACTGCAACGCTTCATGGCGCGGATCGCCGCATCTTTATCCGGACTACCAGAACTGCCGAGCAGCTCCATGATTTCCAGATGCCCATCATCGCCAACGCGCACTCGCAAGTTGGCGCGGTAGCTTCCCTTGCGCAGCCGTTCATCTTCAGACAAACATTCTTGCAAGCGCGTAGCCATCAAATTGGTGTACCACTTGAATGGCGCAGTGCCTGTACCTACTAAATCGCGCCCACCGGGTCGTGCAGCCAGACCAAAACTGTCTCCACCAGCCGATGCATCTGCATCAATACCCAATGCCTCTTGTGGCGCCTGGTCCGGAGTCTGCTGCTCTTGTTCGACAGGCTGCTCAATCTTGTTCTCCGGTGGCGGAGGCGGTGGTGGCGGTGTATCAGGTGGCGGAGGCGGACGAATGATGTTCACCGTCTGCGCCACTTGTCGGCTCGCACTCTTGGGTTTGTCGTGCATCAGGTGATACACAAACACCGACAAACCCACAGCAACGATGATCACCACCACCGCGCCAGCAATCACTGGTATCCATCGTTGCCAACTTTGCTTCGCCATCGTCCGTTCGATTACTTAACGATGCGCTGAGTCACCAGACCCAGTTGTGTGATTTCAAGACGACCCACCATGTCGAGCACGTCCACTACTTTTTGATATTGAATGGTCGAATCGGCTTTCACGATCACTGGCAATTCAGGGTCTTGTGCTTTGTACTGGCGCAATAGATTTTCAAGCTCTGGCAATGTAACGGGATACGTATCGAGATAGATGGTTCCATCTGCTGTAATGGAGATGGCTTTTGTCTTTGGCTTTGCCAATGCTGGTGTGGCACTTGCTTTAGGCAAATTGACCTTGATGCCTTGTACCGATGCCGTCGTCATGATGATGAAGATCACCAGCAACACGTACGCGAGATCCAACATAGGCGTGATGTTGATCTCGTCATATACGTCTTTTTCTTCAGCTGATGCGGACATGTTTCAACTCCGTTGTGGTGATCTGCATCAGCTATATTGCTCAGCAACGCGCGTTACAAACTCATCAACAAATACACGCATGTCCGCGGTGATTTCCTTGATCTGCGTATTCAACCAGTTGTAGCCGAACAAGGCAGGAATGGCGACGGCAAGACCGGCCACCGTTGCAGCCAGTGCGGCAGCAATACCCGGCGCAATGGAGTTGACGTTCACATCACCACTGGCGGCAATCGCGGCGAAGGTAATCATCACACCAACAACGGTTCCGAGCAGTCCAAGGAAAGGGCCACCTGCAATAGCGATGGTGAGCAACACCATTCTTGATTGCATCTTCTGTGTGGTGCGCACCAGGGTGGCATCCATTGCCGCGTGAATAGCAGCGATGGCTTGTGGATTAAGTGTCTTGACGGCACGCGCACCCACCGATGAGCCTACGCGACCGTTCATTTCGTGGACGCCATGATGGTAGAGGCGATAAATTGTAGAGTACTTGAATTTGTTTTCGTGGTCGCCTTTCATCTTTGGCATAAACGCTGATTCGCTCAACGCATCATCACCGTCTACATCATCCTTGTCGTCGAGTGCGGCTGGATCACCACGTAAACGTTCAAACTCCTTGATGAACACCGTATTCGCTCTACGGATGCGAGCGAGATACAGCGCCTTGCCAATCATGATCATCACGGCAATGACAAACATGATGGTGAGGATAATGATCACTACCCAGCCATCTGGCGTAACGTTCCGCATGGTGGTGGCGAAGTAGTTAACCTTCTCGCCTTCACGTTGTGCATCACCACCATAAATAACAAGCGGCGCGTCCTGTCCCTGTGACTTCGCAGCCGCACGCAACCATTCAACTGGTCGGGCAACGCTGGACATCTGTACTTCATCCACTTCGCCTACCAAGCCATTGTTGCCCGCAGCACTGTTACCAATGCTAAGTACGCCAGCCACCTCGAGCGGTACCGCAGGAGCACCGTTGTATGCAGGCTTGCCGTCAATATATAAAGTGAGCTTGCCACCGCCGACCGTCGCAGCAAGGTGATGCCATGCAGCTGTGGTTAACGAATCGGTCTGCGAAATCTCTGCTTCGCCACCGGGGACAGTCACACGCGTATAAACCTGTACACCTTTAATGCCTAATACAAAACGTTTACCCTGCTCTTCCAGCGCCATCACATACGCATCAGTCTGCGGTTGCTCGATACGCACCCATGCAGAAACGGTCGCACCCTTTGCGGGAATCAATCGTAAGGATGAACTCGATGGCACAGTGATAACTTTGTTGCCATCGAATTTTGCACCGCCTCCTATCAACGATGCAGGATTAATTTCTGCGGTGGAAACGCTGGGCTTGTTCGCATAAGCGGTGCTGTCGGTCAGTGCCGCATCGCCTTCACCAAAGTGCAACACTAGTACTTCGTTGACATCATAACTTTCCGATGCTTTCGGACCTGCCGATGCCTTAGTGTTGCCGTAGTACAAATAGACTTTATCATTGCTGGTCGCACCTGCCATCCGCGGAACATTTACCCAGACAAAAGCCATCTGATTGGTAACATCGTAGCGTTCAACATGGAATTTAAGTGGCGTCTTGTCATCACTTGCGACAAAACGCAGATCGCTACCATCGGGCTTGGTATCTGCGAAGTAGCCGAAGTTGCCAAGGCTTAACCGGATCAGTATCGGCACATCATTCGGCGTGTTCGCGATATCCGCAGCAGCGGGTGTCAGATCAAAGGTAATTTCCTTGCGATAGTTCCAGTCGTTGTTCCACCATGCGTAGCTGGATAGTGGAAGGAAAAGCAATACCACTGCGAGAAATCTGCGCACGAACTCGTCCTCTCATGTTTACAAACGTAATACGTGAACACGTTTGATAAGGTGCTTGCCGAAGCAAAGTCAGAACGAGATTATTTATGGTTAACGTGATGGTTTTGTGACACTAACCTCTCCCTTTGCAGGAGAGGTATCAAATTTGTTGCATTACTTTTGGCGTTTCAAACATTCCACATCATCCTGCTTGCAGTTTTCTTCACCGAGGCCCGTTACGAATACCTCAAGCCATGACAATGCCGCCTGCGCAATGGGTGCTTTGCTTTCTTTATTGGCACGTGAATTCTCATCAGTCGATTTGTCCACGCTCTTGTCGCCAGAACCGCCCGTCTGTGATGCGCCAGCCAATGCGACGCCCGCACCGCTGGTTGCTGCAGGCACACCGGAAGCCTGGCCTCCAAAGTTAATATTTTCTGCACCGACGACTTGTCTTGCCGCAACAATGATATTGCCGGAGGCACCAATGCCTGCATCGCCAGCATCCACTATGCCCGCAGGCGCGATCAACGCCACATCACCGGGCTTCGTATCTGGATTGGTTTGAATCGTACGAATACCACTGCCTGCAACGGCACCCGTTAACACTAAAGTGACATTACCTTGGGCATCGATGGTGGTAGCCGGTGGCGGAATGGATAAAGAAGACTTGGCTCCTTTGCCTGCATCGATATTGCCAAGCGTGGACCAAATTGCAATATTGCCACCGCCTAACGTAAAGATGCGCGAACTATTCACCGACACATCATCGTGAGTATAGATGTTGATATCACCAGCTTGCTCAGCAACAATACCTAATTGCCCTGCCTCTTTATTGAGTGTTGTGCTTCGAGGTCGCGCGGCGACGCCGACATCTAATTTACCGCCCGGCGTAAGTAGGTTGATACTGCCGCCAGACAATGTATACACACGACTGAAGAGCATGCTGATATCGCCTTGATAGGGATTGTCTTCGCCACGGCTCTCAGGAAACAAGGCGTCAATCGCCGCATAGCCACGCGAATATCCTTTCCCTGAACCCGCATTGGCTTCGGTACCTGATGCAATCAGCTCATTAAAGAACGCTTTCAGAATAAATGGCCGTTGCAATTCATCCGAAAGTAATTTGAACGCAGCTTCCGCGTCGGTCAGTTGCAAGTCAGTCTCACCGCTAATGCTTTGTACGTAAGCGATCAATGCTTTTGACGGAATTTCAGATTTCGCAACGATACTATCGATGAAGCCCGGCACATTCCATGACGAACTCATACCCGCCATTATGTTGATGTCAGCACCATTTGCATCTGGAATATTGGCATTGTTCAAGCGACCGGTGGATTCAACGCCAGTAGATACGCCTAAATCAATGTTGCGGCCAGCAATAATGTCAAACCTTCCTGGTCCTCCGATCGAGATAAGCTGCTTCTGATCGTTCGCGACAAAATCGCGCCCAGCAATGATCTCGCTGACATCAGAAACAGCGAGGTTCTGTGTGTGCACCCGCAAATCGACAATGTCTCTGCCTGCATTGATGCGTGTTTGTTTTGCCAATTCAAGCGCCACATTCTGTATATCTCGACCTGCGGCGACACTGATTGGTATCGAGTCTCCGACATGGCGTGCCGATACTGCACCACCGTTTAGCCCCACCGAAGTATCAATGGGACTCTGAGTACTAAATAGTTTTGCATCCTTTACCAGCGGGTTAGGCAAACTTGCATCATTCGCATCGGACACCACAGCAGCGACATTATTGACATCTTCTGCCGCAAAAATTGAAAGATTGCCTGTGTCAGAAGGAAACAGTATTTGTTTGTCCCCAGTGGAATTAACACTGCCACCTAGGGCAGAGATCGACAGACGTGGTGCGACGACTAGTTTTCTGACGTCGTTATTGCTACCACCAAAGAAGGCTTGTAGCGCAAGATCTGTCGACTGTAGATCTACATCACCGTTAGAACTAAGTAAGTTGACTGCTGCGTCCGCTCCGTATGTATAGAAATAGACTTTTCTAGCCGCAGTAATAGGGAAATCCAAGACAGTGGGATTCACTATTCCGGCCAATGATAACCCGCTGCGTGCATTCAATTCGACCTTCGCATCACCCAGGGAAATAAAGTATCCCATCGGTGAAGCCCAATCTCCCCACGCGGCTTTATTCACTGCGTTGTCTGCGATCACACTTGCAGACTGCCGTCCCGCATACAGCATCCCGCTGTTGATATCGTTGCCGGCATGGAGTTGCACCGCACCACCGCCATAATGTACCACCGCTGTGGAACTGGCATTCACGATGCCTGTGTCGGCCGCAGCAACCGATAAAGTGTTGACATCACGTTCAGCATGGATCTGAATGTCGCCACCACCCAACGTTCCGGCGTTCCATCCAAATTGACGCAAGTCTTCGCCCCAATACACTGTTGCAGCGTCGCATGTTGCATTGCTGGAACACGTTGTGCGAGGTTGCCACGCATTGACGCTTTGCGTGACTGCTACACCTTTGATGTCATTCCCCGCGTCAATCGATAGCAGCCCACCATTTATCAAGAAGCTTGCACTGGCGCCTGTGTTGCCAATAGATAACTGATTTTGACCGGGCG
>DATAHE010000252.1:0-5761 GCA_036263355.1 Steroidobacteraceae bacterium
CAATGCCAGCGATGTTGCCAACAACGTGATTGAACGCATTCACACCTTGAAGAACACGTTCATCCCACACGACACCGAAGTAACCGTAACACGCAACTACGGCGAAACGGCGAATGACAAGGCCACCAAGTTGATTGAGAAACTGATCTTCGCCACAGTGTCCGTCATTGTTCTTGTGGTTGTCGCTGTGGGTTGGCGCGAAGCAGTAACAGTAGGTACCGCGGTGATCATTACGCTTGCAGGCACCTTGTTTGCTTCATGGGCATGGGGCTTTACGATTAATCGCGTGTCACTGTTTGCGTTGATTTTCTCCATCGGTATTCTGGTTGATGATGCCATCGTTATTGTGGAGAACATCCATCGTCATTTCACTTTGGGTGAAGCAGACAACATCAAAAACAATAATATAGTTCCGCTCGCAGTCGATGAAGTCGGCGGCCCGACCATTCTCGCCACACTGACTGTAATTGCTGCCCTATTGCCGATGGCCTTTGTGAGTGGACTGATGGGCCCGTATATGAGCCCTATTCCCATCAATGCCAGCATGGGCATGGTCATCTCACTGGGTGTTGCATTAATCGTTACACCGTGGCTGTTTAACAAGCTGTTGAGTCGCAATGCAAGTCATGCGCATCACCAGCCCAATGCAATCGTCATCAGCATTGAATCCCGCATCACGCACTTCTTTGAACAGCGTCTGCGTCCATTTGTACAAGGTGACGATGCTCGCAAGCGTCGACATAAACTGTATTGGGGAATTCTTGCTGCCATTTTGATTGCTGTATCACTCACCGTTTTCAAACTGGTGGTGCTGAAGATGCTGCCCTTCGATAACAAGTCCGAATTCCAGATTGTGGTCAACATGCCAGAAGGCAGCGCGCTTGAGAAGACAGCGACGCTGCTCGACGAACTGGCGATTGAAGTACGCAAGATACCGGAGGTGACGGATTACCAGATCTACGCAGGCACGTCGGCGCCGATCAACTTCAATGGACTCGTGCGCCAGTACTACTTGCGCAGCGGCCCACTGGTCGGCGACATCCAGGTGAATCTGGTCGACAAACATCATCGTCATCGCAAGAGCCACGAGATTTCGTTAGCGGCACGCCCTGCTCTTGCTGCCATTGGCAAAAAATACAACGCATCGGTGCAAGTCGTCGAGGTACCGCCCGGCCCACCCGTGCAGGCGCCGCTGGTCGCAGAAATATACGGACCCAACTACGCCACGCAACGCAACATGGCGGCCGAGATTCGCAAGGTATTCGACAACACCAGGGACATTGTCGATGTAGATGACAGCAACGAAGCTCCTGCCAAACGCTATGTGATTGATGTGGATCGCAACAAGGCGGCACAATTTGGTATTACACAAGCGCAGGTAGCTACCACGATTCAGATTGCATTGAGTGGCAGTGACGCTACTTACATTCACGCCGGACAAGAACGTTATCCCATTCCTGTGCGGATTGAATTACCTACGGCAGAAAAGGCAACGATATCGAGCGTACTTGCGCTGGAAGTACAGGCTGGCAATGGCAAGCGAGTTCCGTTATCGGAAATGGTCACCGTACGTGAGACCGGGTGGGACGGTGCGATCTATCACAAGGACTTGTTGCCAGTGACGTATGTCACGGGTGACATGGCTGGCCGTCTCGATAGTCCGTTGTACGGCATGTTCAGCATCATCTCCAGCATCAAGCAGCAATGGAAGGACGATGCACCCGATCAACGCTTTATCACACAACCATCCAATCCCAACGCTGCCGCAATCAAGTGGGATGGCGAGTGGCAGATCACCTACGAAACGTTCCGCGACATGGGACTCGCCTACGCGGTCGGATTGCTGCTGATCTATTTGCTGGTCGTGGCGCAATTCAAATCCTACGCGGTGCCGATGATCATCATGGCGCCGATCCCGTTAACGATGATCGGCATCATGCCGGGTCATGCAATGCTCGGCTCGCAATTCACTGCCACTTCAATGATCGGCATGATTGCCCTGGCTGGCATCATCGTGCGTAACTCCATTTTGCTGGTGGACTTCATCAATCTCGAACTGGAACAAGGCAAAGCACTGGCCGATGCAGTGATACAAGCTGCCATCGTCCGTACCAAACCGATTGTGCTCACTGCGCTTGCGGCAATGATGGGCGCCTTATTTATTCTGGATGATCCCATCTTCAATGGTCTCGCGGTGTCACTGATCTTCGGCATCATGGTTTCCACCGCATTAACGTTGATCGTCATTCCCGTTCTGTACTTCAGTTATCTCAATCGCAAACAGTCCGCATAAGCCTGCAAAAGGCAGAGGTGATTTATGGCTCACATCATTGTTCTGGGTGCAGGCATTGCCGGTGTTCCGGCTGCCTACGGTTTGCGAAAGAAGTTGGGGAAGGAACATCGCGTCACGCTGATTGGTTCAAGCCCGTATTTTGAATTCACACCATCAAATCCCTGGATCGCGGTGGGTTGGCGCAATCGCGAACAGACACGGGTCGAACTGCAACAACCTATGGACAAGAAAGGCGTGCAATGGATTGCGAAGTCCGTCAGCAAGATTGATGCAGATAATTCGCAGCTCACCTTTGATACGGGCGAGACAACGACGTATGACTATCTCGTCATTACAACGGGACCCAAGCTGGCCTTTGATGAAATACCCGGGCTGGGTCCAAACGGATTTACACAATCCATCTGCACGCATGAACATGCAAACAAGGCGTGGGAAAGCTATCAACAGTTTCTGCAGAATCCTGGACCGATTATTGTGGGCGCTGCGCCGGGCGCAAGCTGCTTTGGCCCTGCCTATGAATTTGCCATGATCATTGATGCCGACCTGCGCAAGCGCAAGCTGCGCGACAAAGTGCCGATTACTTTCGTTAGCAGCGAACCGTATGTTGGTCACATGGGTTTAGGTGGTGTTGGCGACAGCAAAGGCTTGATGGAATCTGAATTGCGTCAACGTCATATCAAATGGATCACGAATGCGAAAATCAAGGAAGTTCGCGCAGGCGAAATGGAGGTGGTTGAGGTAAGGGAAGATGGTTCACCAATCAAGGATCACAACCTCAAATTCAGCTACAGCATGATCATCCCCGCGTTTAAAGGCGTTGATGCAGTCGCAGCCGTCAATGGCCTGAACAACCCACGCGGCTTCGTCATGGTGGATGAACATCAACGCAGCAAAAAATATCCCAACATCTTTTCTGCTGGTGTCTGTATTGCCATTCCGCCGGTTGAACCAACACCGGTTCCCACCGGCGCACCAAAGACAGGCTACATGATTGAATCCATGGTCAGTGCAATTTGCGAAAACATTGCAGCGGATCTAACCGGCAAGGCGGCAACAGCGCAGGCAACGTGGAATGCAATTTGTCTTGCCGACTTTGGCGATACCGGTGCCGCCTTCGTCGCATTGCCACAGATACCGCCACGCAATGTAACCTGGACCAAGATGGGCAAGTGGGTACATCTGGCAAAGATTGCTTTCGAGAAATACTTTCTGCGCAAGGTTCGCACCGGCAATGCAGATCCTGTGTATGAAAAGTACGTGCTGAAGGCGCTGGGAATATTGGCGTTGAAGTAAAACGATGAAGCCTATAGACGCTGAATGAAGCAACGTTATCGCGCTTCACCTTTACCTGCCAGAACGGTTAGACTTCGACTGACTGGCAGGAAAGGGAAGCTTGAGTGCAAAATCGTCACTATCGAATAGCGATCGGCATCATCATATTGCTGGCCGCACTACTGGCTTTCTGGTTGAACAGCATGAATGGCGACCATTCATCACACGCGTCAACGCCTTCGTCTACACGACGACTTCATACAACTGACGATGAACCCGTTGCCTCTTACGACGCGCGCACCGCAAAGTCTTCTCTGTCAGCTCCAATCCCGGGTAATTTCAAAATCGCAGGGAGAGAAATCTGTGGGATTGGTGTATTCGAATCAATACCTGCTGATGCTGATGAAATAGACAGGAAAATTAATGAAGAAACTCAGAAGGCATGGCAGCTGTTGAAGAATTCACTGCTATCAAGTGATGATGTTGCGGCACGAGCGGCGGGACTTATCCTTTCCATTAGTAGCCCATCGAATTTGAAAGACGGCTTTGATCGGGACTCACTAAATGAACTGGTGCAGCTGGCATCAAATTCAACTAATGCGGCTGCGTATGGACTGGCCTATCAAGTGTGCGGCAGAGTTTCCAGCACATCACTCAGGGAAGTGTGTCGGCCTATTAACGCAAGGAGATGGGCAGAAATCGATCCGGGTAATGCGGCCCCTCTGTTAGAGCTAGCGGGTCAACAGGAAGCGACAGGTGACATTGCCGGCGCCACTCATACATTAATTGGAGCATCTACAGCATCCCGCATTGATGCCTATGGCGACACATTATCATCGAAGGCCGAGTGGCTAGCACCAAAGGAGATGCCGCCGCTTTCGCAAGTGCAACTTGAAATGGGGCTGCTAGCATTCCAGTCCGCATGGTCCGGTGATTACCTCAAGCGAATAAGCTACTTCTGTTTAAGGGAGAAATCCAGTGTGGCAAATGATGTCACACGAGACGTCTGCGGAAAGATTGGCGAGCTAATGGTCAACAGTCGCAACCTAATCGACCTGAGTTTTAGTAGAAGCCTTGGAAGACATCTGGGCTGGCCAAAGTATCGTATCGATCAAATTACCGATGATGTTGAGGCGATACAAGCTGAGTCCGCATCAGTATTCCCAAAATCATTCGACTGCAACTCCATCGAAAAGACCCGTGCATACTTCAGACTACGCGCCGAACTTGGCGAACGCGGAGCAACACAATTCATGATCGATCACTCGGGAACGTCAATTGGCGACTTGGCTAAACAGTATCGGGATTCAAGCAAATAGGCGACGGGACATTTTGTAGAGGCCAACTGATACAACACAATACCTTGCCCGCACAGATGACTGGCACACCGCGAACTACCGACGAGACTTCACTAAGCGACCACAAGGTCGCCAGGTCAATATTTTCAACATTCCTCAAACTCGGGCTAATCTCCTTCGGCGGCCCTATCGCACATCTCGCTTACTTTCGCGATGAGTTCGTAACCAAGCGTCGCTGGCTTACTGAGCGAAGCTATGCAGACATCATTGCGTTGTGCCAATTTCTGCCGGGCCCCGCAAGCAGCCAAGTTGGTATGTCATTGGGATTGTTGCGCGGTGGTTATCGCGGTGCATTGCTGGCATGGTTAGGGTTCACGCTGCCCTCGGCCATATTGATGATGTTGTTTGCAGTGGCAATCAGTTACTCCACCACACTGCCCCTAGGCTTACTTCACGGATTGAAAATCGTGGTAGTTGCGGTAGTGGCACAGGCGGCGTGGGGAATGGCAACGCAATACTGCCGCACCACTGCGCGCGTCGCCATTATGCTGGCATGCACAGCCGCCTTACTATGGATGCCCACGATCACAACTCAGCTCAGTGTGCTCGTGCTGTCCGGTATCGCGGGACTGTCCCTGTTCCACTCTCCCAATAACACAGTCGAACACGAGCCAATCAATGTGAGCGTTGGCCATCGAGCTGCGATCATTTCACTCGCTATCTTTGCCCTGCTGCTGGTTACACTGCCACTGATAGCGCACGTTAACCCAGCGATACACATCGTGGACATCTTCTATCGCTCAGGTGCGTTGGTATTCGGCGGTGGTCACGTCGTATTACCACTGTTGCAATCACAGACCGTTGGGAACGGCTTGGTCAGCAACGAAACTTTTCTTGC
>DATAHE010000253.1:0-2235 GCA_036263355.1 Steroidobacteraceae bacterium
CCGAAATTACGGCTCAAGTCAACAACTGAGACGTGCTCATCCGAAGCCCGCAATGAATCAAGAACCGATAGCGTGTTGTCCGTGCTACCGTCGTTCACAAAAAGCAGCTCGTAATCGACATCAATACCCGCAAACACCGCAGTCAATCTGGCATGGCATTCGATCACGGATGTCTGCTCGTTATACGCAGGCACGACAACCGATATCAAGGTTCTGGTATTTTGAATTGTCATGTAGATTAATTAACGACTCATCAGATAAATCTGACTCCGGGGCTGTTTCCCGTCCGGTACAGTTACTCTCAATAGACGATATTTCCACTATACTTGTTGGGTAACAGCTCGTTCAATATATTCGCGACCATGGCCGACGCAAAAAAAACCAGCAAGCACCAACCCAGCTTCCACCTGCCGCCAAAACTAAAGGGGCCATTTTGCTACCTTATAGTTGCTGTCGTGGCGTATTTCTGTTTCGTGGCAAATCGTGCTGATCCGCCACATATTTTCTGGGACGAGAACTACCACGTTACTTCTGCGCAGCGCTACATTGATGATCTGGCGCAGCTTGAACCTCACCCTCCGCTGGGATTGATGTTAATCGCTGTTGGTGAATACTTGTCTGGCGCCAATGATGGCGTCGACAAGCATGTGCTGGATAACACCAAGCAGATCAGCGGCGATGACTTGCCCAAGGGCTTTTCCTTTGCAGGTATGCGCTTGATGCCCAGCCTGTTTGCGGCTTTCGGCGCGCTGGTATTTTTCGCACTGATCTACGAGTTGCTAGAAAACCGTCTGTATGCATTGCTGTTCACTTCGTTGTACCTGTTTGAAAACGCATTCGTCGTGCATTTCCGGGCAACGCATCTAGACAGCTTTCAAATGTTTTTTACCATCGGTGCCTTGTGGTATTTCACGCGATTGTGGAAAACAACGCAGGTACTGAAGTGGTGGCAATATGCACTATTGGGCGTGTGGTGTGCGCTGTCCATTATGGTTAAGGTCAACGCCGTCATATTGCTAGTGTTGTTTCCAGTGCTTTATTTCAAAGATGTGCGACAGCAACCAAAAGACGCACGCATCAATTGGCCGATCGATTTCCTTTCGAAAAGCGGATCCGCTATCGCAGCGGTATTGGTCATCTTCTTCGCTGTGTTTTTTGTCCATGCATTGCATTCAAGAAACCTGGCGCCGACGGACACACCTGCACGTTCCCAGGATCTCGCGAACATGTCGCCAGAGTACCGTCAGTATCTGGAGAAACATGAGACGTTGACACCCCGCATGGTGGTGATCATGGCTGTTGACTATTTCAAGTTCATGGATAAAGACCATAAGGGCGTTCCCAAGCTTGATGTCACCAAGCCAGGTGAAAACGGATCACATCCACTGCACTGGCCTTTTCATGATCGCAATATCAACTACCGTTGGGATTCTGCCGATGGCAAAACCTCCTACGTACAGCTAATCGGTAATCAGCCCGCCTGGTACTGCGGTACCGCCGCGGTGATCCTGTCCTTGCTATTGGTAATCAACTATCGCGTATTCGGCATTCAGCCGCGCGGCACAATGCGTACCTATCATTTGATCGAAGTGTTTACTGCGATGTGGGTAGTCTTCATGGCACTGCATCTGTGGATCATCAGTCAACGGGTGCTTTATCTTTATCACTACTTCATAGGATTGATGATCAGCTATGTATTGCTGGCTTTGATGTGGAAGTATGTGGCCGAGATCAAGCCAAATTTTGATCGTCATAAAGGCAAAGTGCTGGTGGGTGCCGTCAGTTTCTTTGCACTGAGTTACTGGTTCTTCCTGCCACTTACGAATCATTACCCCATGACGAAGGAACAGTGCGAGCTACGTAATGTGTGGATTTCGCACATTGTGGATTGCCAGTGATCTATTGTTAATTGCTGGTCAGCTGAAATATATCCAGCATAACGCTTGAAATCCGCTGATCAGCCTCTACACTACCTCTCCTCCGTTTAGCTTTTGGTTCGCCAGTCGAGTTAAAAGCTAAACGGGGGCGACCGGTTTCGACGTGAGTATCGAGACTGCGCGTGCATGTCGAGGTGTAAGGTTCCTCGTTAATCCGCTTACAAACCATAGTTGCAAACGACGACAACTACGCTCTGGCGGCTTAATCCCGCCTAACCCTCGCCCGGTATGTGCTTGTGCATCCGGAATGGGGGACGCGCTCACAAGATCGCTATTCAATGTGCTGAAGGTTGAATAG